>CAIYXE010000401.1 GCA_903930095.1 uncultured Hyphomicrobiales bacterium | reverse complement strand
CGCTTCTGGTTGCCATGCGCCTTCATGGCATAGACATAGGCGCGGTTGAGGAGGTCCTCATCCGCATCGGGGTCATACTTGGTGACCCGCTCCACCAGCTCATACTGACGCATCATGACAGCTGATCTTAGCGCGGAAAAATCAAATGGCGAGTAGGGTTTGAGGGAGAACAGACCTTCCGTGGACGCCGTCACCCCAGCTTTCGCGGGCATGACGGCCCCGGCTTGGTTTCCAAAAAGACAGAGGCCGGACACGGGGTCCGGCCTCTGAAACGCGATCGTGAAAGGCTCAGTAGCCGTTGCGCTGGCTGCCGGGGCTTTCGGCCGGGGGCATGCCCTCGAGGCCGCGCAGCAGGTCCTCTTCCGTCATGCGCTCCATCTCGGGATTGTCCTCGTCGCCCTGGGCGTCGTTGACGATGCTCATGTCGCCGGACTGCTGGATGAGGGGAACCTCGGTGGCCTCCGGCTCGTCCACTTCCACGTGCTTCTGCATGGAGTGGATGTATTCCTCGCGCAGGTCTTCCGGAACGATGGTTTCGTCCGCGATCTCGCGCAGCGCCACGACGGGATTCTTGTCGTTGTCGCGGTCCACGGTGATCTGCGACCCCTGGGAGATGGAGCGGGCGCGGTGCGCGGCGAGCAGGACCAGCTCGAAGCGGTTAGGCAGCTTGTCGATGCAGTCTTCAACGGTGACGCGCGCCATGAGGCTCGTGCACTCCTCTCGAATTGGACGGGAATTTTGTGGCTCTTAGGCGTATTTTGCGGCCAAATCAAGCCCGGCTGCTTGGGGTAGAAGCCGCCGCCGCGCACCCCGCACCCTCTGTTCTTCCGCGGCCAATGAAAAAGGCGAAGCGCGGATAAGCGCTTCGCCCTGTTTCTTGAACGTTCCCTTTACTGCCGGTGACCGTACCGGCGGGGCAGCTGCAGGTCATGCGCGCCCGGAAACAAGCCTCCCCAGACCTGGGTCACATAAAAGTGCTTACCGTGGTCCTGTTCTTGATTGCAGAAAAAGCTATCACACCGAAATGGCTTGTCGAGTTAAAAATGACACATGACTGCCACAATTGGGCGTCAGCGCCAAATCTGCATATCAAGGGTTGCGCCAAAGGCGGGTTCTGCAATCTGCTAAACGCGCCGCCGCTGGCTTGAGTTCCGCGGCCTTTGCCGTAAAAGGGCCCAATCGCCCTCCGAAGCAGGATTCTCATGCGCCTTTCCCAGTATTTCATGCCCATTCTCCGCGACGATCCGAAGGAAGCGGAGATCGTCTCCCACAAGCTCATGTTGCGCTGCGGCATGATTCGGCAGGAGGCGGCGGGCAGCTATTCCTGGCTGCCGATGGGCTACCGGGTGCTGCGCAAGATCGAGCAGATCGTGCGCGAGGAGCAGAACCGGGCAGGGGCCATCGAGGTGCTGATGCCGACGATCCAGCCCGCTGACCTGTGGAAGAAGTCCGGCCGCTATGACGCCTATGGCAAGGAAATGCTCCGCATCAACGACCGGCATGAGCGTGACATGCTCTTCGGCCCCACCAATGAGGAGATGATCACCGACATCTTCCGCCAGGGTGTTCAGTCCTACAAGGACGTGCCACGCAATCTCTATCACATCCAGTGGAAGTTCCGCGATGAGGTCCGCCCGCGCTTCGGCGTCATGCGCGGCCGTGAGTTCCTGATGAAGGACGCCTATTCCTTCGACCTGACGCGTGAGGCGGGGCAGCATTCCTACAACAAGATGTTCGTGTCCTACCTCAAGACCTTCGCCCGCATGGGGCTGAAGGCCGTGCCGATGCGCGCCGAGACGGGCCCCATCGGCGGCAAGGACAGCCATGAATTCCTCATACTCGCCGACACCGGCGAATCGGAAGTCTTCCTCGACCGCGCCTTCCACGACATGGACTGGGAAGCCTTTGACATCGACTACGACAATGTCGATGCGGTGGCCAAGGTCGTCGACGAGTTCACCTCGAAATACGCCGCCACCTCCGAGATGCACGACCAGGCCGATTTCGAGACCCGCGTGCCCGCTGACCGCCGCGTCACCGGCCGCGGCATCGAGGTTGGCCACATCTTCTTCTTCGGCACCAAGTACTCTGAGCCCCTGGGCTGCGTCGTGCAGGGGCCGGACGGCAAGATGGTCACCGTCCAGTCGGGCTCCTACGGCATCGGCGTCTCCCGCCTGGTGGGCGGCATCATCGAGGCCAGCCATGACAAGGATGGAATCATCTGGCCGGAACCTGTCGCACCCTTCAAGGTCGGCCTCATCAACCTCAAGGCCGGCGACGCCGACACGGATGCCGCCTGCGAGAAGATCTACAAGGCGCTCGAAGCCAGGGGTGTCGACGTGCTCTATGATGACCGTGACGACCGTGCCGGTGCGAAGTTCGGCACCATGGACCTGATCGGCCTTCCCTGGCAGGTCATCATCGGCCCGCGCGGCCTGAAGGACGGCATCGCGGAGGTGAAGAACCGCAAGACGGGTGCGCGTGAGAACGTGGCGCTGGATCAGCTCATCGCCCGCTTCGCGCCCTGATGGACAAGAGCCTTCCCGATACGCGGCCCTTCGCAGCGTTCGAGTGGATGCTCGCTGGCCGCTATCTGCGCGCCAGGCGCCGGGAAGGTTTCATTTCCGTCATTTCCCTGTTCTCCTTCCTCGGCATCCTGCTGGGGGTGGCAACGCTCATCGTCGTCATGGCGGTGTTGAACGGCTTCCGCGCCGAGTTGCTGGACAAGATCCTGGGGTTCCAGGGCCATGTCGCGGTCTACCGGTCGGACGTCACACCCATTCCCGACTATCAGGCGCTGCAGGAGAAGCTTTCCGCCATTCCCGGCGTCACGCGCGCGGTGGGCCTCGTCGAGGGCCAGGTCATGGCCTCTTCGCTCCGCAACAACACCGGCGCCCTGGTGCGCGGCATTTCCGAAGCTGACATCCAGAAACTGCCCAGCCTCAACAACGGCAATCTCAGGACCGCACTGAAGGAGGAGGGCGTGCCGGACGTCACCGCCTCCTTCGAAGGCTTTGATGCCTCGGGCGGGGTCGCCATCGGCGAGCGCATGGCATGGCGTCACCAGCTGGGTCTGGGCTCGCGCATCACCATCATCTCTCCCGAAGGGCCAGAGACGGTGATCGGCACCGCGCCGCGCATCCGTGACTATCCGGTGGTGTCCATCTTCAAGGTCGGCATGTCGGATTATGACGAGAACGTCATCTACATGCCGCTTGCCGAGGCGCAGGAATATTTCGTCACCGAGGAGGGCGTGAACCAGATCGAGGTGATGGTCGATGATCCCGACGAGGTCGACCGCTATCTCCTGCCGATCATGGACGCGGCAGGCCAGGACATGGCCGTCACCACCTGGAAGACCCGCAACTCCACCTTCTTCAACGCGCTTGCCGTGGAGCGCAACGTGATGTTCCTGGTGCTGACCATGATCATCCTTGTCGCCGCCCTCAACATCATCTCGGGCCTCATCATGCTGGTCAAGGACAAGGGCCGCGACATCGCGATCCTGCGCACCATGGGCGCCACGCGCGGCACCATCCAGCGCGTGTTCTTCCTCACCGGCGCCACCATCGGCGTTGCGGGAACGCTCGGCGGTTTCATCGTGGGCCTCCTGATCTGCCTCAACACGGAGCGTATCCGGCAGTTCATCTCGTGGGTCTCAGGCGTTGATCCCTTCAACCCGGAGCTCTACTACCTCGCGCAGCTTCCCGCGCGCATGGATTCCTGGCAGACGGTGCTGATCGTGCTCATGTCGCTCGGCCTGTCCTTCGCGGCAACCCTCTATCCCTCATGGCGGGCGGCGAAGCTCGATCCCGTCGAGGCGTTGCGCTACGAATGACACCCGCCCTCGAACTCCGCGCGGTCGCCCGCTCCTATGCTGAAGGCAAGGGCCGTCTCGAGGTATTCCGGAACCTTGACCTGAATGTCCACCCGGGCGAGATCGTGGCGCTTGTCGGCCAGTCGGGCTCGGGCAAGTCCTCGCTCCTCCACATCGCGGGCCTTCTCGAAGCGCCGACCGCGGGCGATGTGCTGATCGCGGGCCAGAACTGCTCGAAGCTCGACGACACGGCGCGCACCCGCATCCGCCGCATCGGCATCGGCTTCGTCTACCAGTTCCACCATCTCCTCCCTGAATTCTCGGCGCTGGAGAACGTGATGATGCCGCAACTCATCGCCGGCGCCACCCGCGCCGCGGCGGCTGATCGCGCGCGTGATCTTCTCTCCCGCATGGGGCTGGAGCCGCGGCTGGAGCACCGCCCCTCCGAGCTTTCGGGCGGCGAGCAGCAGCGCGTGGCCATCGCCCGCGCACTGGCCAACCGCCCGCTCCTGCTGCTGGCAGACGAGCCCACCGGCAACCTCGACCCCGAAACCGCCGCCCACGTCCACGCCGAACTGCTGCGCCTCATCGCCGACGAAGGCCTGGGCGCGCTGGTCGCCACCCACAACCTCGACCTCGCCCGCGGCATGACCCGCATCGCCAGGCTGGAGCGCGGCCGGATCGTCTGACCCAGAATTTCCCTTCTCCACCGCACTGTGGAGACGATCACAGTCCGGCGGGTTCAAGTTACAAGGGACCCGCGGTGAGGTTTCCCTTCTCCCGTCGCACCGCGATGGGAGAAGGTGCCCGAAGGGCGGATGAGGGCCTCTCTCCACGAGTCCCGATGTTGAAGCAGACCCTCATCCGGCCTGCCGGCCACCTTCTCCCATCCTCCGGACGGGAGAAGGG
>CAIYXE010000400.1 GCA_903930095.1 uncultured Hyphomicrobiales bacterium | reverse complement strand
GGGATCGCTGCTTGCCGGTCCTGAGACATCGAGTTCCCAGCGCGCGTCGCCGCGGAAGCTGCCATCGAGCGAGAGGCCAATCGACCAGACCTGCGGGCCCTCGGCCACGGCGTAGAAGAGACGTCCGCCGTAGACGGCCATTCCACCCACACGCCGCCCGGGCGGGGTGAGCCCCCATGTCGCGGAATCCTCGGAGTTGAAGACAGGGTTCGCGATGTCCATCCGGCTGCCGTCATCCGCTACTGACGCGAGGCCCTGCGAGGGCCGTGCTGATACACCGTGATCGAAAGTGTCCGAGATCAGGCCGGCAGAGTCGAGCCGGTAGATGAGACCGGTATCGAGATCCGACACGAAGAACTGGCGGCTGGCGCGGTCGAAAACCACATCGCCCAGTCCCGGCCCGGCATTGGTGCCGATTGACGAAAACAGCGTAACGGCGCCGGTGGCGCCATCAACCTTGTAGATGCTTCCCGGCGCGCCGCCCTTGCCGGTGCCCCATTGGCCCTGCATGAACTGTGCACCCGGCGTTCCTTGCCTAACGTGACGGGGTGTCCCGTCATCGCCCGGCGCCACGATGTGGATGCCAAACGCCGACGTTGCACCGAGGTAGATGTTCGGAGCGGGCGCATCATCGAGCGTCACGGCGAAGACCTGTCCCACATCGCGCGCGGGCGCGCTCAAAAGGGCGGGTGCGTCGATGAGTTGGCCCGACGGTGGGCCGGCAGGCAGCAATCGGTTGATCTGCATCGATGCGCCGTCCGGATCGATGAAGATATGGTCGAGGGGGTCGGCTTCGGGTGGCATGTCCTCCGGCGGAGGCAGGACACCTGAAAAACCTGTTACCACGGCATCTCCGGTGCTCAGCACGCCCGGAGCCGCGATGTCGCCCGCGAGGACGGCTCCAGGCGACGCGGCGAACAGAAGCAATGTTCCAGCCAGGGTGCCGATGTAGCGTTTATAAGTATCTTTAGGGATCAGCAAGTTCATGTTCAGGTCCTCCGTTCATCGGGGCTTCCAATTCTCTTGGCTGCCCGCAGCTCGTCTGATGGTCTTGGAGCTCTCGAAATGTGAGCTCTGAGGCACTGCGTCAGGCCAGAGCAGACAGGAAAACTGTCTCAGGCCTTATGGCTCTTTCTCTGCATGTCTTGCCGCGGGTTGCAGCAAGCGTTCCCGTTCCTTCGTGATTTCGTGCCGGGCTGTATCGCTAGCGGCAGCCCTTCACGCGCTCGACGGCAACGATCCTGTCGATGTTGCCGCGTTCATATTTGTTGAAGTTCAGATCATCCGCATTGCTGACATGACAGTCCTCATTCGAGAACACGTCCTTCGCCCGAGCCGTCCGGAAGCAGTAGCCGCGCTCATCATAGATCGTGTTGCGAACGGTCCAGAGCGCGTCGCAGGACAATGCCTTCAACTGGCTCTTCGGGATATAGTGGTCATTCGTACACCCGATGCCATCCTCGAAACAGGCCGCACGGGCAGAGTCGAGAGGCAGCGCCATGCACGCTATCGCGAATGTCATCAAGGAAAACACTTCTAAGAAACTCTTCCGGATCAACCGTGAAGACTTCGGTCTGGCGGCATCCGCACGATCGGGTTCATGAGACAGGTTCATCATACCTCCACTTCTTCTCCCACCAGATGATCAAAGGTGGAAACAGTGATGATGATACATGCAATTGCTGCTACATGATGTGATCGGCATCACAGGGTTGCCTCGGTTCGCCAACCGCAAATGAAATAGCATCGCTTCATGCGATCTCAGGAAGTGAGAATCTCTGTAGGTCCAGGTTGTGTCTAGTCTTGGTTGCAGGCGAGAAGGTTAGACACTCTCAGCGTGATAAGGGACCCTTTCGTTTGGGCCACACTGGCATTGTCTTATGTTAGTCAAGGCGTAGTCGGCCCATGCCGGGCGAGTGAACGCCCGAGGTCTTGTCATTGCCAGTTGACTGGCGATCTGGAGCAGGAAGGGCTGATGTCGCCCTTAGGCGAGAGAAACGATCCGGCCCTCGTGAATCGATTGGTCGGCCGCGAGCACGATCTTGAGGCTTTTCAACGCGTCGTTCATGTGGTCGGTCAGGTCGATGTCTTCACGAATGGCCTTCAGCAGGTAGAGTTGCTCGCGCTCGCACAGATCGTCGTGGCTCGGTTCGTCCGACATGTCGATCCGCGTATCGGGCGTCTTCATGTCGGCATGGTGCCACAGGATCTGATTGGTCTTGGTATGGGCGTTGATGTCGTCTGACTTCACGCCGCCTGAGGTCTCGGCCATCACGATGGATACGGAGCCCTTGGGCCCGATCACGTCCTTCACGAAGAAGGCCGTCTCGCTCATCATCGGGCCCCAGCCCGCCTCGTACCAGCCGACCGATCCGTCATCGAACATCACCTGCAGCATGCCGTAGTTCTGCTGCTTGACCTCGTTCGTCAGTGACGCGCCGATCGCATGGACCTTGACGGGCTTGGCCCTCGTCATCTGGCACATCACGTCGACGTAGTGCACGCCGCAGTCAACGATGGGCGGGAAGGCGTTCAGGAGCCGCTTGTGCCAGTCCCATGTCTGGCCATTGGATTGCTGGTTGAGGTTCATGCGGAACACCAGCGGCGTGCCCAACTGCTGGGCGATCTCGATGAACTTCACCCAGCTCGGATGCTGGCGAAGGATATAGCCAACGACGAGCTTGCGCCCGGTACGCTGCGCCGTCGCAACCGCCTTCTCGGCATTCTCCGCGCTGTCGGCAAGAGGCTTCTCGACGAAAACATGGGCGCCAGCCTCCATCGCCTTGATTGCGAACTGGGCATGGGTATCGGGCAATGTGTTGATCGACACCACGTCGGGCTTCAATTCCGCCAGGGCCGTCTCGAAATTGTCGTACCTGGCGGCGGCTTTCAACACCTCGGGAAGCTCGCGTGACGCAATGCGGCGTTCGCAGACGCCGACCACATCGAAATCAGGGATGCGGCTATAGGCGAGGGCGTGGCTCATGCCCATGTTGCCGAGGCCCACCACGAGAACCCGTAATTTCCTGTCCGCCATATCGACCTCCTATCCGATCCTGATCACATTGCCGGTCCGGGCGGATTCCTCCGCCGCCAGCGTCGCCTCGAGCGCCGCTGCCGCATCTTCCGGCCGCCCGATGGCGGGTGCAATGCCTTTCAGCGCGCAGTTCGCGAAATAGTCGAACTCCGCCCTCAGCGCGCCGCCGCGCACGCCATCGAACATCGGCCAGTAGGTGGTATCGGGACTGTGCAGGCGATTGCCGTCGACAACGCCAAGGTTGGGGAAAGTATCCTGGATGTGGATGATGCCTTCCGTGCCGATGATCGACATGCGCTCGTCGATGTCGAAGGGCGTTTTCTCCGGCATGCACCAGACGGTCTCGAGTGTGGCTGTGGCTCCTCCGCGGAAGCGGTACATGGTCTGGCCGATGTCCGGATATGTGAGGTTCCGCACGCTCACGGTCTGGGCATAAGCGCTCACCACGCGGTCGCCGGTGAACCAGAGCATGAGGTCGGTATCGTGGATGGCGTCGCCGACAAT
>CAIYXE010000399.1 GCA_903930095.1 uncultured Hyphomicrobiales bacterium | reverse complement strand
CCTTTCACCGCTATCCACAGTGAGTGACGTCCACAAAAATCGTACCCCGCGAGGGAATCAGTATAAGATTTTGAGTGATAAAGCCCTCAGACCCTGGGGAGGAACTGAGGGCTTGATCCGCCAGAAACTGTCATTCGTGCGGCGGGTCAGGTCACTAGAGAGCCGCAGATAAACACCTGCGGCGACCCCGATCAAGCGCGAATGTCGATTGATAGCTATGCCCCAAGGAGGGGCGGAAAGAATGAGTCGTAAGACAGTCGACCGCGGCCGGGATTCCGGGAACGGGCAGTTCATCAAAGTCGAGGAGGCTAAACGCCGTCCTTCTACGACGACGATCGAACGAGTACCGAAGCCGGGCTACGGCGACACCAAGGACCACAAGTAACGAGACAGGTCAGGGGGCGATAGCTCCCTGACCATCAGCTTTCATGTCGCTAGGCAGCAGCCCATAGCAAGAACATGGGGGGACTGATCGAGTCGTACTCCCGCTACCACTTCTTCCACATCAACCCCCATCGGGCGGGCTATTCGGTGTCGTCCAGTTCCTCGTGGATCTCGGCGATGAGATCGAGGCGCTGGGCCGCGCGCTCGCCCAGCCGCTCGGCGAGGGACATGGCGAGAAGTTGCACCGCGCTGGCCATGGCGGTGTAGGACGGCCCGAGACCGTGGCTTGCCACGTGGCAGGGCAGGATGGCGCTGGCGAACTTGCGGGCCCAGAGCCCGCTCATCTGGTCTGTCAGCACGATGATGTTGACCCGCGTGGTCCGCGCATAATCGAGGATCGGGCGCAGCAGGCGCGGCCTGGGCTTCAGGGTGACGAGGACCAGCGCATCGCGCGGGCCCATCATGGCGAGGTCCTCCGCCCAGGAGGCCTGGTGGAGGCCGATCTGCATGACGTCATGGCGCAGGCGTGAGACGAGCAGCCTGCCCAGCCGCGCAATGCCTTCTTCCGGGCCGAAGCCGAGGAACCACACCCTTGGCGCATCCTTGAGCAGGCCGGCGGCCTGGTGGAGGCGTTCCGAGCTCAGCTCCTCGAAGGTGCGTGTCAGGTTGGAAATCTCGAGATCGAGATGGGCGCCGATCGACTTGCCCAGATGGGGCTCCTTCCGGTCGCCCAGGGAATAGCGGTATGGCTCCGTGCGGTTGCGCTCCTCGCGGGATTGTTCGCGCACCTCGTTGAAGTCAGCGTAGCCGAGGCTTCTGAACAGCCGCGCTGCGGTGGCCTTGGAGACATCGGCGAGCTCGGCCATCTCGGTGGCCGAATAGGTGAGGATATCGTCCTTGCGCTGCAGGATGAGGCGCGCCAGCTTCTGCTCCGCCGGGGAGAGGCGGTCGAAACACTCCTGGATGCGCAGGCTGAGGCGGACGGACATGAGCCCTCTTTGGCGGTGAACAGCATCAACTTTCCAGATGACAGCTGCAAAGATATGTGAAACCATCGTTTCAATAAACAGAAACATTGAAACAAGGGCAGGCCGTGTCGAACTCCAAAATCATCCGGCAGCGCATCTGGAGCAAGCTGCATGAGGTGGCGAAGCCGGATACCCGCTTTCACCTGAATTTCAACGAGGTGATCCCGGATTTCGAAGGCTCGGAGCAGGCGACAGACCGGATCGTGGAGATGGCGGCCTACAAGGCCTGCAAGAATGCCTTCATCACGCCCGACAACTGCCTTGTGGACCTTCGCCGCCGGATGATCGCGGCGGGCATTCCCTTCATCATGTCGACCTATGGCATCTACCGCGGGTTCCTGCTGGTCGAACCCGGCATGGTGCCCAAGGGGGCCGAACTCTATGCCGCCTGGCTCGATGGCATGGAGCATTTTGCACGGCCCATCTCACTGGCCGAGGTGGCCCGCCGCGGGCGATTCGACCTGATGGTGACGGGTGCGTCCGCCGTGTCGATGGACGGCGTGCGCTTCGGCAAGGGCCATGGGTTTTTCGATCTTGAATGGGGAATGTTCACCGAGCTCGGGATCGTTGACGAGGCGACGCCGGTCGTGGCCATCGTCCATGACGTCCAGGTGGTGGAGGACAAGCTCCATCCGAGTGCCACCGACATTCTGGTGGACCATATCGCCACTCCAAGCCGGCTGATAACGGTCGAGCGGCGCGCCAAGCGGCCCCGTGGCGTGAAATGGGAGTTACTGGAGCCGGAACAGATTGCCGCGACGCCGCCCCTGCAGGAGCTGAGGCGGATAAAGGGCATCGGATAAACCTTTTCGAGAATTCCAAATCCCAGGAGGACGACATGAGACTTGCCATCGACCGCAGAAAATTCCTGAAACTGAGCGCTGCCGCCTCGGCCGCCGTCACGCTCGGCGGGCGCGCCGCCAGCGCCGCCACGCCTTTGACCATGCAGGCCGCATGGATCAACGATGCCGAGTTCGCGGGCTACTTCGCGGCCATCGACAAGGGCTATTACAGTGCCGAGGGGCTGGACCTCACCTATCTGCCGGGTGGGCCGGACGTGATCCCCGAGAGCACCATCATCGCCGGAAAGGCCGACCTTGCCCTGACCACGCCTGACACCACGGTCAAGGCCATCGCGGAGCAGGGCGCCAAGTTCAAGATCATCGGCGCGCAGTACCAGAAGAACCCGATCGGG
>CAIYXE010000398.1 GCA_903930095.1 uncultured Hyphomicrobiales bacterium | reverse complement strand
TCGTCCTGGTTCACCGTCTTCTTGACCAGCCGCAGCCCAAGCGTCTCGGTATAGAACTTGTGGTTCCCCGGCGCATCGGCGGTGACGGCGGTGAGGTGGTGGAAGCCCTTGAGGTTCATGGTGGCGCTCACTGTTTGAAACACGGCATATCGGTGTTTCGCGGACGGAATTCAACGGTAATCGATGCTGTTACGGATCGGATTGATTGATGCACCTTTAGGGTGTATTAATTGTCAGTATGATGGACGGTGTCTTCTTCACCAAACCGCGCCGCCGAAAGCTGCCGCCCACGCCCGAGCCGCATCTGTACCGGGCGTTTCTAACGCACGTCTTCAACTTCCCAATGGGCTCATACTATTCGGCAAACTGGAACTGGGATGAAGAGATCAAGGATGATCCTTATCATGAGATAGCGGACAACTCTCCAGTAGAGGTCGTGAACCTCTATCTTCATTTGCTTCCGCGTATGGGTACAGATCTCGCCACTTTTTCCATAGAGCAGGTCGCGACTGGCATCCATTATCTGTTCTCGCCCTATGGTATCGAGTGGGTGCTTTTCGACAGAGCTGTGGCGCTAGAGGACCGTTGCGCAGTGATACGCGCCATGTCCTATGTCTATGACGATGTCTTCGATCACCGCTGTGCGCGTGTGATGAGTCACCTTGATCCGCCCGGTGAAAACACGATGAACTCCATCTGCTACATGCTGTGGGATGTGAGTTCTCTCAGCCACTTTCGTGTTGATGGCCGGCTCTCACCTTCCGTGCGAACTGAAGCAATGCCAGAAGCGGAGGCTGTCTTTTCGGTCATCGAAGGGGCGCTCTATTCGGAGAATATCGCGAGCGTGGAAAGCGGGCTGCACGGCCTCGGCCACATGGCAAGTGACTGGCCCAAGGAAGTGGAAGCCATCATCGACCTCTACCAGCGCCGGAGGCCGAACCACGATCCGCGCCTTCTCCACTATGCGGACCTGGCACGCGTGGGCCTCGTGCAGTAGGGCGAGACTCACCCGCCCTGTATCCGCGGCAGCAGATAGATCTCCGCGCCCTCCGGCAGTGCGGTCTCCCAGCTGTCCCGGTAAATCCGGCCATCAATCGACACCGCAACGCCCCGCGCGATGTGGGGGGCCATGCCGGGGTAGGACTCTTCGAGCTTGCGGAAGAGCTCGCGGATGGTTTTCGCATCCACTGAAACGACGGGCGCCCCGTCCGCTGCCGGACGGAGCGCCCCCCAAAGGTGTATCTCGGCCAAGTTAGCCCTTCTTGGCCGCCTCGAGCGCCTTGAGGACGCGCGGGGGCGACATCGGCACATGCGTCATGCGGACGCCGGAGGCGTTCGACAGGGCGTTGGCGATGGCGGCGATCGGCGGCACGATCGAGGTTTCGCCAACGCCGCGCACGCCATAGGGGTGGTTGGGGTTGGGGATTTCCAGGATCTGCGTGTCGATCATCGGCAGGTCGGAGCAGACGGGGATGCGGTAGTCGAGGAAGCCCGCATTCTGCAGGCGCCCGTCCTTGCCGTAGATGTACTCCTCGTTCAGCGCCCAGCCGATGCCCTGCGCGGCACCGCCCTGGTACTGGCCCTCGACATAGGTCGGGTGCACCGCCTTGCCGGCGTCCTGGATGACCGTGTAGCGCACGATCTTCGAGCGGCCGGTTTCAGGATCGACCTCGACGTCGGCGATGTGCGTGGCAAAGGAAACGCC
>CAIYXE010000397.1 GCA_903930095.1 uncultured Hyphomicrobiales bacterium | reverse complement strand
GGCATCAGGCCCCTGGGCGACGTCGACGAGGACCTGCTGGCCCCCGGGCAGGGCGGCGGCGATCTCGGAACGCCGGTCACCGCCCCCGGCCAGCACCTGCTGCTGATGGAGCTGATCGATGAATGGGCGAGGGCACATCCCGCCACCAGGCTCGCCCGCGAGATTGCCGCAGCACCCCACCAGGTGGGAGGGCTCGCCTCCTCGCTCGCCGAATTCCTCGATGCCATCGAAACCGAGGACATCGACCTCGCGCGGCTGCCGGAACTCTACAGTCTCGAATCGGCCCGCCACCGTGAGGCCATCCTCGAATTCCTCGCCATCGCACGGGAGAAATATCCCCAGCGCCTGATGGCCGAGAAGGCCATCGGCCCGCAGGCGCGGCGCTCCGCCGTCCTGCGGCGGGAGGCGCGCAGGCTCGACTTCACCCGCACACAGAGGCCCTTCATCGCGGCAGGCTCGACGGGTTCCATCCCGGCCACCTGTGAGCTGCTGAAGGCCATCGCCGGGCTTCCCAATGGCGCCGTCGTTCTGCCCGGCCTCGACCAGGAGATGGATGAGGCAAGCTGGACGGCGCTGGGACCCACCCACCCGCAGCACGGCCTGAAGCAACTGCTGGCCAGGCTCAATGCGTCGCGCCAGACCGTGGAAACGCTCGGCGCGGCGGCGGGCCCGCGCAGCTGGCTTGCCGGCGAGATCATGCGTCCGGCCGAAACCGCCCATCTCTGGCATGCGGCGCTGAAGGCCAAGGAGGCGCTGGTTGCCGCCGCGATGGCGGATGTGGAACTCGTCGAAACGCGCTCGCTCCAGGAAGAGGCGATGGCGGCCGCCCTCATGCTGCGCGAATGCCTTGAAACGCCGGGCCGCACCGGCTGCCTCGTCACCCCAGACCGCCAGCTCGCCCGCCGCGTGAAGGCGGAACTCGGGCGCTGGAACATCACCATCGATGATTCGGCGGGTGAGCCGCTGGTGCGCCATGCCGGCGCATCGCTCCTGAACCTGCTGCTCGAGGGGCTGCTCCAGGGCTTCGCGGCCGAACCGCTGGCAGCCCTGTTGCGCCATGACCTCGCACTCTTCGGGCTGGCCCCCGAAGAGGCCCGCCACCACACGAGCCTGATCGAGATCGCGCTGTTGCGCACCGGCACTGGTGCGCCCGAGATCGGCCGCCTCGCCCATGCGCTGCGCCTTGCCGCCGAAGAGCAGAAGACGCGCCCGTCCCATCTCCTGCTGCGCGCCGTGACGGCTGAGCAGTGGGAGAGCACCATCGCGCATGCAGGCATGGTCGCGGGCGTGCTTGAGCCGCTTCTTGCCAGCCCGCCCCGAACCCTTGCGGCACATCTTGATCGCCTGGCCGCGGCCTGCGAGGCCATCGCAGGCGAGGCCTTCTGGCGCGGCGAGGGCGGCGAGGTGCTCGCCGATGCCATCAGCCTCCTGCGCGCGGAATCACGCTTGCTCAGCGACTGTGACCTGCCGCGTGCAGCCGCCATCATCCGTCACTGGCTCCACGCCATTCCCGTCCGCAGCAGGCGGCGCAACACGGCGCCGCTTGCCATCCTTGGCCTTCTCGAGGCGCGGCTGATGCGGGCGGATGTGACCGTGCTCGCCGGCCTCAACGAGGGCGTCTGGCCGGGCCCTGCTGACAGCGGGCCCTGGATCAACCGCCCGATGCGCGAGTTGCTGGGCATGAAGCAGCCCGAAAGCCAGATCGGCCAGACCGCGCATGACTTCGTGCAGGCCTTCGGCAACAGCTGCGTGAAGCTGTTGTGGTCGCGTCGCATCGGCGATTCGCCCGCAACGCCCTCACGCTGGATCCTCCGTTTACAGATGATCCTCGAAACCGCGGGGCTAACCGGCCGTTTCCCCGGCACGCGCTGGCTGATGATGGCACGCCGCCTGGCCGAGCCTGCCGCCGTCACCCCCATCGGCGTGCCGAAGCCCAGACCGCCCGTGAAGTTGAGGCCCCGGGCGCTGAGCGTCACCCGCATCGAGAAGCTGGTGCGTGATCCCTATGCGATCTACGCCCGCCACGTGCTGTGGCTCGAGCCGTTGAAGCCCGTGGCGACCACACCTGATCCTGCACGGCGCGGCATTATCTTCCATGGCGCCATCGGCGACTTCCTCACGGCCTATCCGGAGGCGCTTCCCGCCGATGTGGCAAAGCAGCTTGAGGATTTTGGCAGCCGCCATTTCCAGCAGATCGCGGATTATCCCGGCCTCGTCAGCTTCTGGTGGCCGCGCTTCCGCCGCATCGCGCAGTGGATTGCGCAGACGGAGCCCCAGATGCGTGACGGCGTCGCGCGCGTCATCGCGGAGCAAATGGGCGCCATCGACCTCGCCATCGCTGGCGATACTTTCCGCCTGAGCTGCCGCGCCGACCGCATCGACCTGCTGGCGGATGGCGGGGCGCGCATCCTCGACTACAAGACAGGTGCCGTTCCGTCGAAGAAACAGGTCGAGTCCGGTCTCTCGCCGCAGCTCACGCTGCAGGCGGCGATCCTGGCGCGCGGCGGCTTTCGGGATGTGGACGCGCGCCGGACGGACAAGATCAGCTATGTCCATATCACCGGCGGCGATCCGGCGGGTGAAGTTGAGCCGATCAAGATTGACGTCATGGACGTGGCGGAGAAGCATCTTGCGGAACTTGAGAAGCTCCTCACGGCTTACGCTCTACAAAGCCAGCCCTATCTCCCGCGCACCGGCATGGAAAGGGAAGACGACGAAGGCGACTATGACCACCTCTCGCGCTTGCGCGAATGGGCCCTGTCAGGGGGTGCAAGGTGAGCCGCAACCAGCAGGCCAGCGTCGCGCAGCTGAAGGCATCTGACCCCACGGCCACCGCCTGGGTCAATGCCAATGCCGGTTCTGGCAAGACCCATGTGCTGGTCGACCGCGTCATCCGGCTGATGCTGGCGGGGGCGGAGCCATCGCGCATCATGTGCCTCACCTTCACCAAGGCCGCTGCAGCCGAAATGGCCAACCGCTTGTTTGAGCGGCTGGCCAAGTGGATCGCCATGGAGGATGCCGCACTGGCCGATCTGCTGGACAAGCTTGGCTCTCCCGATGCCGATGCCCCGCTGCTGGAGCGCGCCCGCCAGCTCTTCACCCGTGCGCTCGAAACGCCGGGCGGTCTCAAGATCCAGACCATCCACGCCTTCTGTGAGCGCGTGCTGCAGCTCTTCCCCGTCGAGGCGGGTGTCGTGCCGCATTTCACCATGCTCGATGACCGCGAGTCGCTGAACCTGCTGCAGGTGGCCCGCAACAAGGTGCTGATGGAGGCAAAGTCCGAAGGCGGCGCGCATCTTGGGGCAGCACTTCTCGACATCGCCAACCGTGTCAGCGCGGATGAATTCGACAGGCTCCTCAACCAGCTCCTCGCCAAGCGTGCGAATCTCCGCGCGCTGTTCGATGGCGAAGGTGGCCTGCAACAGGCGGAGAGCCTTCTGCGCTCCTACTTGTCGCTTGAACAGGGCCTGACGCGGGAGGTGCTGGAGGCCGGGCTAAACTGTGATGTGGCGAAGTACCGGGCCCTCGCGGAGGCGCTCGACGGTGGCACGGAGCCTGAGCAGAAGCGCGGTGTGGAGCTCCGCGAGATCTGCGCTGGCGATGATGTAACGCTTCTTCAGCTTCAGCCCGTGCTGCTCACCAAGGAACTGGAAATCCGCAAGACCATCGCCAACAAGAAGACGCTTCAGACTAATCCCTGGATCGAGGATTTCGTGAAGGCGGATCAGCAGAGGTTGGTGGACACGCTGGGCCGCATGGGCGATCTCGAATGCCTGTCGGCCACCGGGTCCGTTCTGCGGCTTGGCAGCGCGATCGTGCGCGCCTTCGAGGAGGCCAAGCGCAGCCGTGGCGCCTATGACTTCGATGACCTCATCATCAGGACTGGCGAATTGCTGCATGAGAGGCCGGATGCGGCCTGGGTGCTCTACAAGCTGGACGGCGGCATCGAGCATTTGCTGGTGGACGAGGCGCAGGACACGAGCCCGGCGCAATGGCAGATCATCCGTGCACTGACGGAAGAATTCTTTGCCGGCGAGGGCCGCCATGGCCGCAAGCCCCGCACCCTCTTCGTGGTGGGCGACAGGAAGCAGTCGATCTATTCTTTCCAGGGGGCCGATCCCAATGTTTTCGAGCGCGTGCTGACGGAGGTTCGAGACCAGGTCCTTGGGGCAGGGCAGGACTTCCGCGAAGTGGATTTCAGCGTCTCCTTCCGCTCCGCCCCGCGCAT
>CAIYXE010000396.1 GCA_903930095.1 uncultured Hyphomicrobiales bacterium | reverse complement strand
GCCCCAGAAGGCGGTGCGCACGCTGCTGGACGAGGGTGCCCCGCTGCTCGACGTGCTGGCCTTCGGGCGCGGCCGCATCCCCTCCTGGAAGACCGGGAGCGAACTGGGGCAGTGTGTGGAACGTCTGCTCTCCGGCCACCAGCGGATCGAACGGGAGGAGGCGCTGGCCCGCAACCGGCCCAAGGCCTGCCACTTCAGCCAGCGGGAGGCGGAACTGGCCCGGCTTCTGTCGCGCGGCCAGAGCAACCGCGAACTCGCCGTGGCACTGAACATGGCGCCCGATACGGTCAAGTGGCACCTCAAGAACATCTTCGGCAAGCTCGGCGTCTCCAACCGCACCCAGGCCGTGCTGCGGCTGCAGGAGTTTGGGCTGACCCAGAGCGCCCCTCAGGCATCCTTACCCGAACGGGTGGGCTGACAAGCCACCCCTTACCTGCACGGGGCGGGACAAGGCGAAACCAGCCGGTTAGCCTTCGCGTGGCATCTTGGGAGGAAGTTGCGCATGACCACTGGTTTCGTCTTCCACGAGCTCTACATGTGGCACAACACGTGGAACTGGGCGCAGGTCTTCGCGCCGAGCCTCACCGTACAGCCCGGCGAGCATGCGGAGAACCCGGAGACCAAGCGCCGCTTCCGCAATCTCCTGGAAGTGTCGGGCCTGCTCGACCAGCTCGTCACCATCAAGGCTCGCTATGCCAGCGAGGACGAGATCGCCCGCGTCCACAGCCGGGAGCACATCGCACGGATCAAGGCCATGAGTGCCGAAAACGGCGGTGACGCCTCCAGCCTCACGCCTTTCGGCAAGGGCAGCTTCGAGATCGCCCAGCTGGCGGCCGGCGGCACCATGGCGGCCTGCGACGCGGTGATTGAGGGCCGCGTGAAGAACGCCTATGCCCTGGTGCGCCCGCCCGGCCACCATGCTACGGTCGACGTGGGCATGGGCTTCTGCCTGTTCGGCAATGTGGCCGTGGCCATCGCCCATGCGCGGGCCACCCATGGGCTGGGCCGCATCGCGACCGTGGACTGGGACGTCCACCACGGCAACGGCACGCAGTCAATCTTCTATGCCGATCCCACCACGCTGACGATCTCGCTCCATCAGGACAACCTCTTTCCGGATGCCTCCGGCAGCCTCGCGGAGCGCGGGGAGGGGGCGGGCGAAGGCTACAACCTCAACATCCCGCTGCCGCCCGGTTCCGGGGATGGAGCCTATCTCGCCGCCTTCGAGCAGGTGGTGCTGCCCGCCCTCAGGCGCTTCAAGCCGGACCTCATCATCGTGCCCTCGGGCTTCGATGCCTCGGGCGTCGACCCGCTGGGCCGCATGATGGTGACGTCTGAAGGCTACCGGGTGATGACCAGGCTGCTCATGCAGAACGCCGATGAGTTGTGCGGCGGCCGCCTGGTGATGTCGCATGAGGGTGGATACTCGCCGATGTATGTGCCTTACTGCGGGCTGGCCGTCATGGAGGAACTGACGGGCATCAGGACCGCCGTCGAAGACCCGTGGCAGCCGCACATGGCAAAATGGGGCCAGCAGCCGCTCCAGCCACACCAGCAGCAGGCGATCGCCGCCGCCGCCCGCCTTGTCGAGGCCATTGCCTGATTTCAACGTGCATCTTCAGACCAAGTGAAAAACACAAGAAGGGGAAGGGAAAGAAATGACCAACACGCTCTCGAAGCCCAACATCATTTCAGGACGCCGCAATTTCCTGAAAGGTGCCGCCGCGCTCGGCGGAAGCGCTGCCATGCTTGCCGCCATCAATGACGGCGCACGCGCCGCGGGCGATCCCATCCCCGTGGGCCAGGCGGCCCCGCTCACCGATTTCGCCGCAGCAGACGGCGTCGAGTTCAAGAACGGCCTGACACTCGCCTGCGAGGAGATCAACGCGCTGGGTGGCATTCTGGGCCGTCCCCTCGAGCCCTATTTCGAAGACACCAAGCAGATGGGTGACGCGACCAACGTGCAGGCCGTGCAGCGCCTGATCGACCGGCACGCAGTGCATGCCGTGATCAACGGCTACAACATCGGCTCGGGCGCTGCGATCCAGGATGTGATTGCCGACAGCGGAGTCATCTATGTCCATTACGACACGACAATCGGCCACAACAATCTGGTGAAATCCGATCCCGAGCGCTACTTCGGCTCATTCCAGGGCGATCCGCCGGAATACTGGTATGGTCCCGGCTTCCTGAAGTTCGTGGAGCAGCTCGAGGCGGCGGGTTCCTACAAGCGCGCCAATAACAAGATGGCGGTGATTCTCTCCGCCGGCGTCTATTCCGCCAACATCGCCAATGCCGTGAAGGAAAAGGCCGCCGAATACGGCTGGGAGATCACCCTGTTCGAAACGGTGAGCGTGCCGATCTCGGAGTGGGGCCCCACGCTTGCCAAGATCCGCCAGGATCCTCCGGCGGTGATCTGCATCACCCACTTCCTGCCTGCAGACCTCGCCCAGTTCATGGTGCAGTTCGCCCCCAACCCGACGAATTCGCTGGTCTACATGCAGTACGGACCGTCGATCCCGGCCTTCCGCGACATCGCCAAGGAAGCTTCGAAGGGTGTCCTCTATGCCACCGTCGTAGGCGCCCTGCAGGACGAGATCGGCACCGGTTTCGAGCAGCGCTACAAGGCCAAGTTCGGCGAGAATGCCGGCCATAACTCCGGCGCCCAGCCCTATGACGGGTGCTATGTGTGGGCCACGGCGGCGGCCCTGGCCGGGGGCACCGGCGAGCCTGGCAACGACGCGCAGAACCGCAAGGTGGCTGAGCGCATGCGGGCCCTCATCTGGCGCGGTGTCACGGGCGTTACCCGCTTCGTTCCGGGTGAGCAGTCGGCCTACACCTATCCCACGCAGACCAAGGATTCATCTCTCGGCATGCCGCACCAGTTCCTGCAGATCCAGGATCACGCCAAGCCGGGGCTGCTGATCGCGCCATCGCCCTATGACACGACGCAGTTCATGCTGCCGCCCTGGATGAAGGCCTGAGCCCGAGACCACGCAGGTGACCGCCGCCAGACCGCCATTGCTGACCTGTAACAGGGTCTCGAAGCATTTCGGAGCGCTGGCGGCGGTGAACAATCTGAGCTTCGATCTCCGGGAGGGTGAAGTCCTGGGGATCGGGGGTCCCAACGGGGCCGGCAAGACCACGCTGTTCGACGTGATCTCTGGCCTCAACCCCGCAACCGGCGGAACCGTCATGTTCGAGGGCCGGGACATTACCCGCCTCCCGCCCGAGGCGATCTGCCATGCCGGCATCGCCCGCACCTTCCAGCTCAACGCCTGTTTCGAATCGCTGAGCCTGCGTGACAATGTCCGCGTCGCCGCCTATTTCGGCCGGGACAACCGCCGCTATCCCGGCCTGTCCGTCGGCAAGGAGGCTGACGACCAAGCGGGCGAGGCGCTCGCCGCCGTAGGCCTCACGGGGAAGGACGATGTTCCCGCCGGCGCACTTCCCGTGCTCGACCGCAAGCTCCTGATGCTGGCCGGTGCGCTGGCCACGCGGCCGCGCCTGCTGCTGATGGATGAGCCGGTAGGCGGCCTCAACCCGCGGGAGACGGATCACTTCATGGAGGTGGTCCGCAGGATCGTGCAATCCGGTGTCACCATCATCCTGATCGAGCACGTGATGCGCTTTCTCGTCCAACTGTCGAGCCGCGTGATGATCATGCATCACGGCGAGCGCATCTATGAGGGTCCGCCGAGGGGCCTCACCTCCGACCGCACGGTGATCGATGTCTATCTGGGCGAGGGCGCTTCGCAGCGGCTGGGCAGGTTGATGGAGGAGGCGGCAGGATGAGCATCGCCCTTGCCGTCGAGAACGTCGCCTCCGGCTACGGGCCACACCTCGTCCTGCGCGAAGTTTCGTTCAGCGTCGCAGAGGGCACGCTGGCCGCGCTGATCGGGCCCAACGGCCATGGCAAGACCACGCTGCTCCGTACCATATCCGGGCTGGTGTCGTGCCGCGCGGGCACGATCAGCCTCCATGGCGCTCGCGTCGACCGGATGCGGCCGGACGAGATCGTCGCCGCCGGGATCGTTCATGTGCCGCAGGGCGATCTGCTGTTCCCCGACATGACGGTGCTCGAGAACCTCCGCATGGGCGCCTATCTTCCGGAAGCGGCGCAGATGGAAAGGCAGCGGCTGGAGGAGGTATTCACCCTGCTGCCAAAGCTCAAGGACCGGCGCGGCCAGACGGCCAGCACGCTCTCGGGTGGCGAGCGGCGCATGGTGGGCATCGGCCGGGGCCTGATGGCGGGCGGCAGGCTCCTGATGCTGGATGAGCCGTCACTGGGCCTGGCGCCCATCGTGATCGACCAAATCTATGCCGTGATCGCGGCGCTGCGCACCTCCGGCCGCTCCATCGTGATCGTGGAGGAGAACGCCACGCGCATCGCTGAATTCGCCGACCAGCTCCACCTTCTCGACAACGGCCGCTTCGCCTGGGCTGGCACCGGTGCGGAACTGATGTCGAGCCCCGAAATTCTCAGCGCCTATCTCGGAGGCTGACCGCCGTGGATGTCATCGTCCAGATCCTGTCCTCCGGCCTGACCATCGGCGCCATGTATGCCGTGTCCACCATCGGGCTCGCCCTCGTCTACGGCTCCCTCAACATGCTGAACATGTCCCACGGCGCACTGCTCGCGCTCGGGGGATATGTGTGTCTTTACGCGATGGCCTCCCTCGGTCTTCCTGCGCTTCTCGCGGTTCCCGCCGCCATGGTGGTGTGCGGTGTGGCGGGGCTCCTGATCTATCATCTCGCCGCGCGGCCCATGCTGTCGTCCCGCAACTTCGAGACGCAGATCTTCATTGCCACCATCGGGATCGGGGCCGTGCTGGAGAACCTCATCCTCCGCACCTTTGGCCCGCAGCCGGTGGCCCAGCCCCTGAACCTCGCAGGCGCCATCACCATCGGCGGCGTTCACATTCCCAGCCAGAACATCCTCATCCTCGCCGTGTCGGTGTCCATGATGGTGGCGGTGGCCGTACTCCTCAACAACACGCGGATGGGGCGCGCCATCCGCGCCACGGCGCAGAACCGCGATGCAGCGCAGCTGATGGGCATCAGGATCGGCAAGGTCTATGCGCAGGTCCTGGCGATTTCGGGGGCACTCGCCGCCATCTCCGGCATCATGATCTCCTCGCTCTCGGGGTTACTGCCCAATATGGGCGGTGATCCCATGCTCAAGGCCTTCATCATCTGCGTGGTTGCGGGGCTGGGGAATGTCTATGGCGCGGCGGGTGTCGCCATTGCGCTCGGCCTGCTCGAGGCGGCCATCCAGTATGTCTTCGGCGTGCAATACAGCTTCGCCATTCTGCTGCTGATCGTCATCGCTGTGCTCATCTGGCGGCCGGCGGGCCTGTTCGGCAAAACCCAGGTGGTGCGGCTGTGAGCAACAGGCGGCGTGACATCCTCATCGCGCTCGCGCTCGCCGCGGTGTTGGCGCTGGTGCCGCTCCTCACCGGCACGCGCTATGTCCTCACCCAGATGACACTGTTCTTCATCTGGGCCATCGTGGTGACGCAGTGGAACCTGGTGCTGGGCGTCGCCGGCATCTTCTCGCTGGCGCAGATGGCGCTTTTCGCGACCGGCGCCTATGCGACGGCCATGCTCGGCTACTATTTCGCCGTGCCTAACCTCCTGGCCATGCCGGTGGCGGGGCTGGTCACCGTCGCCGTCAGCGCGCTCATCGGGCTCGCCTGTCTGCGGCTGCGTGGACCTTACGTGGCGCTGCTGACGCTCGCCATCGCGCAGGTCATCTATCTCATGGTGGTGAATGACACGGCCTGCTTCACCAATCCGCCCTCGGGCTGCCTGCCGCTCTTCGGCGGGGTGCGGGGCTTCTCGCGCTTCGGCGACCTCGGCTTTCGCGGGCTGCTGGGCTCCAAGTGGTATGTCGCGCATTACTATGTAGGGCTGGCGCTGGCCACGCTGGCGGTGATCTTCTCCATCGCCATCATCCGCGGGCCGCTGGGCCTGGCCTTTCAGGCCCTTCGTGACAATCCGGGCTATGCCATTTCGCGCGGCATCAGCAAGTTCAAGTATCAACTCTGGGTGTTCAGCCTGTCCGCCTTCTTCACCGGGGTCGCGGGCGCGTTCTACGCGGCGCAGTTCGGCGTGGTCGGTCCCATCGTCTTCTCGCTTGCCATGTTGCTGTTCCTGCTGTCGATGATCGTGGTGGGCGGCATGGGAACAGTCTGGGGGCCACTCCTCGGTGCTGCCGTTCTCATGCTGGCGGATGAGGGGATGCGCGAATTCGGTGACTGGCGCGACATTGGCCTCGGACTCATCCTGGCCGTGTTCGTCATCCTCCTGCCGAAAGGGCTCATTGGTCTGAAGAGCCGGTTCGGCGGTACGAGGTAAATCTCTCAGGCCCGTTCGGGCTCTCCATCGATCAGATGGCACCTTGCTCTCGACCCTCCGGCAGCGTGGAAGGCGGGGGACTCGAGCGTACAGCGCTCGAAGGCGAAGCGGCAACGCGGGTGGAAGGCGCAGCCTGAAGGAATGTCCTCTGGGTTTGGTGGATCGCCCTTGAGCAATGTGTGGGCCTTGCGCTTCGCCGGGTCGATCTCCGGCACCGCCGAGATCAGCGCCTGGGTATAGGGGTGGGCCGGCTTGCCCAACACCGCCTCCGCCGCGCCCTCCTCGACGACGCGGCCGAGATACATCACCGCCACCCTGTCGCTCACATGCTGCACGACGGAAAGATCATGCGAGATGAAGATGTATGATAGCTTCAGCCTGTCCTTGAGATCGTCGAGCAGATTGAGGATCTGCGACTGGATCGATACGTCCAGCGCCGAGACGGGCTCGTCCAGCACTACCAGCTTCGGCTCGAGCGCGATGGCCCGGGCGATGCCGATGCGCTGGCGCTGCCCGCCGGAGAACTCATGCGGGAAGCGCTGTCCTGCCGCGGGGTCGAGCCCCACCAGGGAAAGCAGTCCGGCTACCTTCGCCGCCCGGTCTGCCTTGCTGCCGATGCCGTGTATCTCCAGCGGTTCCGCGATGATCCGGGCGATGTTCATGCGTGGATCAAGCGAGGCGTAGGGATCCTGGAACACGATCTGGATGTCGCGCCGCCTCTGGCGCATCTGCGCGCGTGACAGCGAGAGCAGGTCTTCGCCCTGGAACAGCACCTTGCCTTCAGAAGGCTCGATCAGGCGCAGCAGCATCCTTGCCAGCGTGGACTTTCCGCAGCCCGATTCTCCGACGATGCCCAGCGTCTCGCCTTCGGCCAGCGTCAGGCTCACGTCGTTCACCGCCCGTACCAGCCCCTTGCCGTCACGCGCGGGGAAGAATTTGGAGAGGCTCCTGGCCTCGAAAAGCGGCGTCATGGCACCGGGTTCCAGCAGGCGGCGGCGCGGGTGCCCTCACGCAGCAGGGCGGGGGTCTCCACGCGGCAGCGCTCCGCCGCGCGCGGGCAGCGCGCCGCGAAGCTGCAGCCTGCGTCCCTCATGCCCGGAGGCGGCACAAGGCCCGGGATGCTGGGTAGCCGCTCTCCCTTCTTCGCGCGCCGCGGCGAGGAGTTGAGGAGGCCATGCGTATAGGGGTGCTGCGGCTTCTCGAAGATCTGCGCCGTGGACCCGCTCTCCACGATGCGGCCCGCATACATGACGGCGATCGTTTCGCACATCTCGGCCACCATGCCGAGGTCGTGCGTGATGAGCAGGATGGCGAGGCCAAGGTCCTCTTGAAGGGCCTTCAGCAGTTCCATGATCTGGGCCTGGATCGTCACGTCCAGCGCGGTGGTCGGCTCGTCCGCGATCAGGAGCTTCGGATTGCAGATGATGGACATGGCGATCATCACGCGCTGGCGCAGTCCGCCCGACAACTCATGCGGATATTGCAGCAGGCGGCGCTCGGCATTGCCGATGCCCACCTGCTTCAGGACGCGGACGACTTCTCCCCGGGCCTCGGCATGGCGCTTGCCGCGGTGGAGCAGCAGTGGCTCGGCGATCTGTTCGCCGATGCGGAGCGTGGGGTTGAGGCTCGTCATCGGCTCCTGGAATACCATGCCGATGCGGTCGCCGCGGATCTTCTGCATGGTCTTCCGCGAGGCCTGTGCCAAGTCTTCGCCCGCGAACAGGATGCGGCCTTTCTCGATGTTCGATGGCGGGCTGGGCAGCAGGCGCATGATGGTCTGCGCCGTCACGCTCTTGCCGCAGCCCGACTCGCCGACAAGTCCCATGGTCTTGCCCGCCGCGACGGAAAAGCTGACGTCCTCCACGACACGGACTGGACCCTGCTCCGTGCGGAAGCTGACCGTGAGGTCCTCGACGCGGAGCAGGGCTTGCGCACTCATTCGAAGACGACGCGCGGGAAGTAGAAGGAGACCACCCAGTTCGGCATGTCGACGATTTCGCTGATGCGCAGGTCGCCGCACACGCTGCACAGCATGTAGGCGTCGACCGGGTTCATGTTGTAGCGCGCCGAGAGAAGGTCGATCATGCCGGAAACCGCGGCCTTCGCGCCTTCCATCAGGTCGGGCCCGATGCCAGTCGTCACCTCGTAGCCCTTCACGTCGAGGTGGCGGGAGACGGGGCCTGGCGTGGTGAAGCGCGGGAAGGCGAGGTTGGCGCCCTTCACCAGTTCGAACTTCGCCGCGACGGAGCAGGGGCTCTCGATCGCGGTGCCGCAGACTTCACCGTCGCCCTGGCAGGCATGGGTGTCGCCCACGCTGAACAGGCCACCGGCCACTTCGACGGGCAGGTAAAGCTCGGTTCCCGCCGCCATGTCGCGGATGTCCATGTTGCCGCCCATGCGGCGTGGCGGAACGATGGAGTGGGTGCCCGCTTCCGCAGGAGCCAGCCCGATGGTGCCGCAGAAAGGTTTCAGCGGCACGCGCCCGCCGGGACCATACATGGCGGGGGCCAGCGACTGCGCGTCATATTTCCAGATGTGGAGGGCGGGGTTCTTGAACTGGTCCGCCAGCAGGCCGAAGCCCGGGATGTTGGCCGTCCAGCCCCAGCCCGAGGGCACGAAATCGAGGAGCGTTACCTTGATGGCATCGCCCGGTTCGGCCCCGTCGACATGGACCGGCCCCGCGACGGGGTTGACCCTGGCGAAATCGAGCGCCGCGAGATCGGCGAGTGTCGAGCCGGCGTTGAGCTGGCCTCCCGAGGAATCGACGGGGTGGAACTCGACGCTCTCGCCCGGCGCGATCCGCACCACCGGCGGGTTGGCCCTGTTCCAGCCGAAATGGCACTGGTGATCGTGGATCGTGTGATTGCAGACTTGCTTGTGCATGAAGGCCCCTCAACAACAATGCTCCCTCCCCCTGCGAGGAGGAGGGAGCACACCAGGCATGATCAGACTACTGAGCGTCCTTGGCGAAGATGTAGTCGTAGTTCACCGGAATGTGGATCGG
Source organism: uncultured Hyphomicrobiales bacterium (assembly GCA_903930095.1). Lineage (GTDB taxonomy): Bacteria > Pseudomonadota > Alphaproteobacteria > Rhizobiales > Aestuariivirgaceae > Aestuariivirga. The sequence continues at coordinate 4,376 of CAIYXE010000396.1, read as the reverse complement.
GTCGGTGAACAGCGTGGGATCGCCGCCCATGCGCTCGGAGTGGTAGGTGAAGCGCTTCTCGTTGAAGACCGGCGCCCAGGGCGCGTCCTTCAGCACCTCGTCGAAGACCGCCTTCCACTCCGAGATGCGGGCGTCCTTCTGGTCGTCCTTGACCATGGCGTCGGCCTTGGTGGCACGTTCGTCCAGCGCCTTGTTGCAGTACTTGGACCAGTTCCAGCCGCCTTCCACAGCGCCAGCACAGCCGAGAATGCCGTAATAGAAGTTGGCCGGATCGGGGAAGTCCGCGATCCAGGCCATGCCGCCCGACCAGATCATCGGCGCCTTGCCGGCACCGCCCGCCGCGATCACTTCCGCCTGGGCGAGAGAACGGATCTCGGCCTTGATGCCGACCGCCGCGAGGTCCTGCTGGATCGCCTGGGCGATCCTCGGGTTGGGGTCGACGTTCATCACGTAGAGCTCGGTCGTGATCTCGCCAGCGCCCGCTTCCGCGAGGAGCTTCTTGGCTCCCTCGGGGTCATAGGCATAGCCCTTGTTCTCAGCATTGTAGCCCGGCATGGCGGGCGGCAGCGCCTGGCTTGCCGGAGCGGCGCGGTTGTTGATGAGGCGGACGATGCGCTCCTTGTTGATGGCCATGTTCACCGCCTGGCGCACCTTCACATTGTCGAAGGGGGCCTGCGTCACGTTCATCGTCACGTAGCCGGTGTGGAGCTGGTTACCCTCGGCGATCAGGTCCTTGTTGGCGGTGTCCGCCATGATCTCGGCGAACTGCGCGGGCGGAATGCCGTCGCCCACGATGTCGATCTCGCCCTTCTTGAGGCGCAGCACCGCGACCGTCGGGTCTTGGCCGAACTCGAAGGTGACGTTGTCGAGATAGGGCACGCCGGCGCGGAAGTAGTCCTTGTTGCGCTCGAGCTTGATGTACTGGCCCGGTGCCCATTCAGTGAACTTGAAGGCCCCGGTTCCCACCGGCTGCTTGCCCCAGTCCGCGCCGGCCTTCTCCACCTCTTCCTTCGGGACGACATATCCGAAATTGATGGCCATGAGGTGCAGGAAGGTGGCATCCGGCCGGGTCAGCTTGAACACCACGGTCTTGTCGTCCGGCGTCTCAATGCCGGAGAGTTCCGTCGCCTTGCCGCCCGCCACATCGTCATAACCGGCGATCATGCCGAAATAGCCGCCGCCCGGGCTCTGCGTCGCGGGGTTCACGGCGCGCTCGAAGGAGTACTTCACATCGGCGGAGGTCATCACCCTGCCGTTGTGGAACGTTACGCCATCGCGCAGTTTGAAGGTGTAGGTGAGGCCGTCGTCTGACACCGTGTAGCTCTCGGCGAGGTCCGGTTCCAGTTCCGTGGTGCCGGGCTTGTAGTCCATGAGCCCGTCGAAGATCGACTTGATGACCGACCAGTTCTGCCAGTCATAGCCCACATGCGGGTCCAGCGTGGTGAGGTCGTTGTTGAAAGTAATGGTGGCGGCTCCGCCCTGCTTGGGCGACTGCGCCAGCGCCATGGGGGCGGTGGCCAGCAAGGCCAGCGCGGCCACGGCGGATATCAGCAGTTTCTTCATTGGTCTTCTCCCTGTTATTCAGATTGCTGGTTGAGCATATCAGCGCAAGCGGATGCGCGGGTCAATGAGCGGTGACACGAGGTCGGCGATCAGGTTCCCGAGCACGATGAAGCAGGCGGCGACGATGGTGACGCCCATGATGATCGGGATGTCGAGCGACTGAATCGCCTGCCACATCAGCTGACCGACGCCCGGCCAGCCGAACACGTTCTCGACCACGACAACGCCCGACATGAAGATGCCGACGTCGAGCCCGATCATCGCGACGATGGGCAAGATCGCATTGCGCAGCCCGTGCTTCATAGTGACTCGCCACTCGCTCATGCCCTTGGCTCTCGCGGTGCGGATGTAGTCGTTGCGCAGTACCTCGATCATCGAGGAGCGCATCATGCGCGAATACCACCCGCCACCGGCGAGTCCCAGCGTCAGGGCAGGCAGGATAAGGTGGGAGAGCGTGCCATAGCCGCCGAGCGGGAACCAGTTCCACAGATAGGCGAAGAGATAGAGCAGCGTGAGGCCCAGCACGAATTGCGGCGTGGAAACGCTGAGGAAGGAGAGTGTCATCGCTGCCTTGTCTCCGAAGCGGCCGCGCCGCGTGGCGGCATAGATGCCTGCCGGAATGCCAATCAGCAGTTCTGCGATGATGGCGCCGAGCATGAGGAGCAGCGTGGGCGGCAGGCGCGAGGCGATGAGTTCGCCCACGTCGGACTTTCGGGCATAGGAAGTGCCGAGGTCGCCCTGAACCAGGCGGCCGAGGTAGTTTACGTATTGGACGGGCACTGGCTTGTCGAGGCCCAGCTGCTGGCGGATCTGCTCGCGTACCTGCGGCGTGGAGTTGCGGCCAGCGATCATCGCCACAGGATCGGCAGGGATCATGAAGGTGAGGCCGAAGGTGACGACGCTCACCCCCCACAGGATGAAGACCGAGGCCGCGAAGCGTTTTGCGAGATAGGCGAGCATCAGCCTCTCCCGCGCTGGGTCGGGTCCAGCGCATCGCGCAGGCCGTCGCCCACGAGGTTGAAAGCGAGCGCCAGCACCAGAATCGCCGCCCCGGGACTGAAGACCAGCCAGGGCGCGTTGAGGAAATAGGATTGGCTCTCGAAGATCATCATGCCCCACGCGGGGGTGGGCGGTTGCACGCCGCGCCCGAGGAAGGAGAGCATGGCCTCCAGCAGCACCGTGGTGGCAATGCCGAGCGTGGCATAGACAATCACCGTGGGGATCAGGTGCGGCAGCAGGTGGTGTACAAGGATGCGGCCGTTGCCGGCGCCGAGCGCGCGCGCCGCCTCGATGTATTCGCGTTCCGAGAGCGCCACCGTCTCCGTATAGATCACGCGGGCGATCTGCACCCAGTTGACCAGCGCGATGACGAGGATGACGATGTTGAGCCCTGGCTTCAGGATCGCGGCCAGCGCGATGGCGAGGAGTAACGGCGGGAAGGCCATCATCAGGTCCGTGAAGCGCATGATGGCGGCCCCCGCGAGGCCCCGCACATAGCCCGCGACGAGGCCCAGTGCGGTCCCTACCGACACCGCGATGCCATTGGCCACGATGCCGATCAGCAGCGAGGTCTGCGCGCCGTAAAGCAGGCGCGAGAACTGGTCGCGGCCATTCGTGTCCGTTCCGAGCCAGAAGCGCGCATTGGGCGGCAGGGGTGAGCCTTCCAGCGTCAGCCCGTCGAAGAACTGCTCTGACGGGTCAAAGGGCGCGAGCAATGGCGCTGCCGCTGCCGCAGCGGCGAAGATTACGATGATCGCCAGTCCCGCCAGCGCCAGCCTGTCGCAGCGGAAGCGCTTCCAAGTGTCACCCATGCCCGCTGAATCCACCCTGTCGGAAAAATCTTGCGGACCCTAGCCGTGAACGGCCCCAGACCGCAAGGCGAGCGCTGCGTTTGCGCTCAAGCCCCGGCCGCATCGATGAGGCAGAAGCGGTCGATGCCGACCAACCCTCGGTCGCTGATCTTGAGATGCGGGATCACCGGCAGAGGCAGGATCCAAGCTGCAGGAAAGATTCTGCCAGCAAGGTGCCGAGCGCCCTTGCGGCCTTCCGCAAGGGGATCAGCCTGTCCGCGAGTTTTGGAAGCATTTCTGCTCATGAGCTAAGATGAGCCAGAAATCCTCGTTCTTCAAGTTATCCGACTTGCCTCAGAAGCGCTGACGTCGGACACTCCCATCCATCTACGGCCAAAGACGCCAGCGAAAGGATACAGCGACTGATTGCTCTGTGAGGCTTGCCTTGGTTTCGGCGATTGGAATCTCCAAAGTGCCTGAACTCTTCTGGATGAACAGAGTACCTTCATCGGTCCTCACCTCTCCCAAATCGCTGTAGCGATAAGAAACCTCAAGGGTCAACAGATCCGAGATATCATAGGCTGCACCGCCGACAACTGACCATGCGAAGCTTGTCGTCTGGCCGCCAGGCATCAGTGAATAGCGAGGTTGGGTGAGTGCAGGAAACTCGTATGTCATCTCACCAATCTCGTTCCAGGACGCGCCCGCACCGGCGCCAATGAAAGGTCTGATGGGCGTGATGACTCCAAGCGCAGTCAAGGGCTCCAGATGAGCGAAAGCCATCATCCCGGCCTGCGTGACGTCACCGCTGACTGGCTGATCAGCGCCTGAACGCAGAAAATTGGCATTGCCATCAAAAACAAAACCCGGGCGGTAGTCGAATACGGCTTCCACTCTTAGGTAATCAGTTACCTCAATACCCAAGCCAACCTCCATCAAGGCTGTCTGCCCAAGATCACCGTATGCACCTCGTTGCCTGCCATCCACCCCCGGACCGCAACCGAAGTAAGCAGCGGGGCTGGT
>CAIYXE010000395.1 GCA_903930095.1 uncultured Hyphomicrobiales bacterium | reverse complement strand
CGCTATTCCATGAGCCTTTTCGTGTGGTACTTCGGCACAAACCGTCAGTATGCGGACGTTCGCCACCACACCATCATGATGGGCCCGCGCTACCGGGAACTCTTGCACGACATCTTCGAGCGCAAGCGCCTGGCGGGGGACTTCAGCCTCTACCTTCACCGTCCGACGGCGTCCGACCCGTCGCTGGCGCCTGCGGGCTGCGAGTCCTTCTACGTGCTCTCGCCCGTGCCGCACCAGGATTCAGGCATCGACTGGACAAGGCGCGCGGCCTCCTACCGCGACGCCATCGCCGCGCATCTCGAGGCCACCGTGCTGCCGGGCCTGCGCGATCACATCATCTCGGAGAAGATCATCACGCCCATCGATTTCGAAAACCGCCTCTCATCCTACAAGGGTGCGGCCTTCGGGCTCGAGCCCGTGCTGCTGCAGAGCGCCTGGTTCCGCCCCAACAACAAGGCAGAGGACATCGAGAACCTGTTCCTGGTGGGCGCAGGCACGCACCCCGGTGCGGGCATTCCCGGCGTCATCTCCTCCGCCCGCATCCTCGACACGGTCGTTCCCCATGCATCAGCCTTCGTCTGAACTGCCCGTGGTAAGTCCGGCGGACCTGGCGGAATGCCGCCAGATGATCCGCGACGGCTCGAAGACCTTCTACACCGCCTCGCTGCTGCTGCCGCAGCGCGTGTGCGACGCGGCGCGCTCGCTCTATGCCTTTTGCCGCGTGGCGGACGACCTCGTCGACCGTTCCGTCGACAGCCGTGCCGCCGTCGACCAGCTGATGGCGCGGCTCGACCGCATCTATCGCGGCCAGCCGGAAAACCAGCCCGCCGACCGCGCCTTCGCCGATGTGGCGGCGCGCTTCGCCATTCCGCGCGAAATCCCCGAAGCCCTGATCGAGGGCTTCGCCTGGGATGCCGCCGGCCGCCGCTATCAGTCGGTGGATGATCTTCACGGCTATGCCGTGCGGGTGGCGGGCACGGTGGGCGCCATGATGTCGCTCATCATGCAGGTGCGCTCCCCCTACGCCATTGCGCGGGCCTGCGACCTGGGCATTGCCATGCAGCTCACCAACATTGCGCGCGATGTGGGCGAGGATGCGCGCAATGGCAGGCTCTACCTGCCGCTGGACTGGATGGCGGAGGCGGGCCTCGACGCGGGGCGCTTCATCGCGGATCCGCAGCCCTCGCCGGGGCTGAGCATCATCCTGAAGCGCCTTCTCGACGGGGCCGATGCGCTTTACGCGCGCAGCCTCTCAGGCATCGCCATGCTGCCGCCGGGCTGCCGCCCCTCGATCCATGCGGCGCGCGTGCTCTATGCCGAGATCGGCCGCGCGGTGGAGCGCAATGGCTGTGACAGCGTCTCGCGCCGCGCCGTCGTATCCTCGCGCAGGAAGCTTTCGCTGCTGGGGCAGGCGATTACCGCCTGCATGCGCGCCGCGCCGCAAACCGGGCAGCCAGCACTTCCCGAGGCGCAGTTCCTGGTCGATGCCGTGGCGCTGGCCGGAACGCCCATCCACCCGCCGCGCACCCTCGATGAGCGTGCGCAGTGGCTCACCGACCTGTTCACCCGCCTCGAGAAGCAGCGCCCGTGAGCACGGACGCCATCATGCTCGTCAAATTGCTGCTGGTGCTCGCCCTCGTCCTTGGGTTTGGCTTCCGGGAATTGTGGAGCTTGCAGCGCGACAAGAAGAAGCCGCCGCCCGACTCCAGCGAAGCCAGCTGAGGCCAATCACGCCACAGCGCGCATCAGGCTTCCCGTTGCCGGATAGAGCGGGATCAGGCAGGCCTGCAGGGCGTGGTAGATGTCGGGCTTGCCGGTGAAGAAGCGGTCGATGGGCTTCAGGTCCTCGCCCAGTTCGCCGAACCAGCCGCCGTTGGCCGGATCGATGAAGTGCTGGGCCGAGAAATCCCAGACCTTGCGGTACCACTGCTCGTAGAAGGGATCAGGCGCCAGAGCGGCGAGGAAGGCTGCCGCACCGATCGCCTCGGTGGCGGGCCACCAGATGCGGTGGGTCAGCGCCGGGCGGTGGTCGAAGTCGAGGGTGTAGTAGAAGCCGCCCGTGCGCGCGTCCCAGCCGCGCGTGACTGCGCTGCGGAAGAGCCGCTGCGCGGCCTCGATGTGCCAGGACTCCTTGCGGCCGTCGAGCACCCAGAGCTGCGCCATGAGCCGCGCCCATTCGAGCCAGTGGCCGGGCGTCGTGCCCGCCGGGCGGAACATGTCGGAGCCCTTGTAGGATTTGTCGATGTTCCAGTTCTCGTCGAAATGCTCTGCCACTACATAGTCGAGTGATGCGGCATGGCGGCCAATGACGAGGCTGGCGATGCGCTTCGCCTTGTCGAGATAGAGGGCCTCGCCCGTCGCCTCATAGGCGGCCATCAGCGCTTCGGTGAGGTGCATGTTGGAGTTCTGGCCGCGATAGGCCGTGATCTTCGACCAGTCGCGCGCATATTCCTCGGAAACGGCGCCGTGGCGCTCCTCCCAGAACCGGGTTTCGAGCACGTCCGTGATGTCGGCCAGCATCTGGTCCGCCAGCGGATGGCCAAGCACCTTGGCATCCGCTGCGGCGAGCAGCACGAAGGCGTGGCCATAGGCCTGTTTCGAATCGTCCTTGTAACCATCATCGTCAAGCGACCAGCAATAACCGCCGTGCACCGCGTCGCGGTGGCCTTCCCACAGGTAGCGCATGCCGTGGTCGACGATGATGCCGGAGCCCGGCCTTCCGAGCCGCGATCCGATGGCGAAGCAATGCACCATGCGCGCCGTGGCGTGGATCTGGCGCAGGTTGCCCATGGGCTTTCCGGCTGCGTCGAGATCGAAGAAGCCGCCCTTCGGGTTCACCGCATTGTGCTGGAACAGGTCGAAGAGGGCGTTGGCCTTGCTCATCAGCCAGTCGCGGTGGGCGGGGCGGGTGGTCCAGGGCGTATCGGTCATGGGTTCTTGGTCCTGAGGGTTCAGGCTTTGGCCGTAGCACAGGGCCGGGCGTGTGGGGAGGGGCGCTTCACTCCACCCGCACGCGGGCGGTGGCCGTCTGGCCCTTCGCGTCGATGACGGAGAGCCGCGCGAAGCCCTTGAGGGCTGCGTCCCAGAAGGTGTCGCGCCGGAATTCCTGCGTGGCGATGGGCACGCCATCGGCGAGCCAGGTGAAGGGCGGGGTTCCGCCATGAACCTTGAGGCTGAGGGCGGGATCGCTTCCGAGCTCGATCCTTGCGCCATCGGGCGGGAAGGCGATGGCGGGCGGCGAATCGCCCCGGGCCTGGCTGGCGACCTGTGGCAGCCCACCGGGGCGGAAGCGCTGGAGGGCTGCAGGAAGCTCTGCCGTGCGGGCGATGACGGTGCCCACAGGGGCAGGCCCCAGCGGCTGGCGCGCAGGCCCGAGCCGCTGGAAGGCCTCGAACAGGATGGGGGCCGCGGCAAGCCTGCCGACAACGCCGGGAACGGCTGCGCCATCCGGGCGTCCGACCCAGACGGCGATGGTGTTGGCGCCGTCATAGCCCACGGCCCAGGCATCACGGTAGCCATAGGAGGTGCCGGTCTTGAAGGCGATCTGCCCGCCCAGCGCGTTCTGCGGCGTGGGAGCGCCCTTCAGCACGTCGCCGATCATCCAGCTTGCGGCGGGCTCGAGCAGGCGGCGCAGGGGCTTGGGCGCGCGGCGCTCCTCCATGTGCCAGCTGAGCGACACGGGCTCACCACCGCGTGCCAGGGCCACATAGAGGGCCGCGAGATCGGTGAGGCGCACGCCCGCGCCGCCGAGGCCCACGGCAAGCCCGGGGCCGGCATTCTCCGGCAGCACCAGCCTGACGCCCGCATTGCCGAGCCGCGCGGCGAGCCTTCCGGGGCCGACCGCATTCAGCACCTGAAGGGCCGGCACGTTGAGCGACTGCTGGAGTGCGGTGCGCACCGTGACGGTGCCGTGGAAGCTGTCGTCGAAATTCTCCGGCGCATAGGCGCCGTAGCGGATGGCGCGGTCGTCGATGAGGGTTTCGGGATGGACGACGCCGTCCTCGAAGGCGAGGCCGTAGATGAAGGGCTTCAACGTGGAGCCGGGCGAGCGGAGCGCGGATGCGAGGTCCATCTGCCCGGCGCGGACCTGGTCGAAATAGCCCGTGCCGCCGACATGGGCGCGGACCTCGCCCGTGCGGTTGTCGGCAACGAGGATGGCGGCGGCAACGCCCGAGCCGATGGCGATGGCGCGCTCGCGGGCGAGTGTTTCGAGCGCGGACTGGAGGCCGCGGTCGATGCTGGTCTGCTGCACGCTGCCGGGAGGTGCCTGCCTTGCCAGCCGCTCCGCCACATGGGCGGCGAGCATGGGGAAGGCGAGGCGGCCCTTGGGTGCTGCCTCGGCGCTGGCGGCCTGGGCCTGGTCAGCATTGACGAGGCCTTGCCCGGCGAGGCGCGCGATGACGCGGTTGCGGGCAGCCTCGGCGCGCTGCGGGTGGCGGTCCGGCCTGCGCCACTCGGGCGCCTGCGGAAGTGCGACGAGGAGTGCCGCCTCGGCCGTCGACAGCCGCTTCGGCTCCTTGCCGAAATAGGCGAGGGATGCGGCGCGCGTGCCCTCGATGTTGCCGCCATAGGGGGCGAGTGCGAGGTAGAGATCGAGAATCTCGGTCTTGGTGAGGCGTTGCTCGATCTGCAGTGCACGGATCATTTCGGCGAGCTTGTCAGCGAGGCTGCGCTGCGGGCGCGGCTCGAGCAGGCGGGCGACCTGCATGGTGAGCGTCGAGCCGCCCGAGACGATGCGGCCGTTGGCGAGTGCTTGCCATGCGGCGCGGGCGAGGGCGCGCGGATCAACCCCGCTATGCGCGTGGAAGCGTTTGTCCTCATAGGCGACGAGCATGGCGAGGAAGCGCGGATCAACCTCCGCGCTCGACACGGGCAGGCGCCAGTAGCCGTCCGGCGTGATGAAGGGGCGGAGCAGCTTGCCGCCGCGATCGACGACGAGGGTCGAGTAGGCGATCCCATGCCCCAGCGGCACGGGGCCGAGGCGGCGGAGCGTCTCCATGACCGTGAAGCCCGCGGCGTTGACGAGCAGCAGGCCGCAGAGCAGCCCCGCATAGAGGCGGAGCTGCCATGTGCCGCGTGTCATCTCAGGGCCTTTCGACCGTGATGGTGCTGTGCGCGGTGCGGGCGTTAATCTCAGGCCGGTACATGTCCTCGACGAAGGCGCCGGGGTGGCTGTACTGGCCGGGCGCCACGGCGCGCACCATGTAGGCGAGCTTGGCGGTCGATTCGTTGAAGCTCGCCACGAAGCGGTCGTCGCGGAACTCCGTGTGGGCGGCCCAGGTGGTATCGGTGAGCCACGGCACGCTTGCAACGCTGCCAGAGCCGACGAGTGCCGGGTTCTCGATCTCGAGCCCTGCGGGCAGCGGATCGACCAGCAGGAAGGTGCCTTGCTCCGCAGCACCATCCGGCTTCATGACGCTGAGCACGGCGATGAGGCGCGTGTTCTGCTTCACCCGCGCGATATCAGCGGGCTGGCCGTCAGGCGTGAAGTAGCGGCGCTCGATGACGAGGCCGTTGCTGGCGGCGGGCTCCGGCAAGAACGGCGCGCCCGAGACGGCGATGGTGGCGCGGAGCTGATCCGGCCCCGCATTGCTGACGCGCACTTCCTTGGCGAGGTCCTGCTCGCCATAGATGCGGTTGAGGCTGCCCTGATGTGCTGTGCCGTCAACGTCGAGCCGGATCGCGCCGGCATCGGCTGCGGCGGCGCGGGCGGCGAGCACCATCCAGGCCATGTCCTGGGTTGAGGCGTAGGCGGAGCGGGCGCGCTCCACCTCCACCGCGCTCATCGCGGTGCGGATGACATCGGGACTGGCCTTGGCGTCCGTTGCCAGTGCGAGGACCGCGGCGGCATCGCGCAGCACGCTGCCGTAGTCATTGCGGTATTGGCTGCGCGCGCTCGATTCGACATCGGCGGCGAGTGCCGCGATCGCCGCGGCGAAGGCGGTGCCGGCGCGCGCCTTGTCGCCCAGCATGGCCAGCGCCGCGGCGAGCTGGGCGCGCGCCAGCGGCGAGCCGAAGCCGTTGAGCTTCGTATCCGCCAGGTATTTGAGGTCGCCCACCGGCGCGCGGCCGGCGCGGGCGAGGACGTAGAGCGCATAGGCCATGTCCTGGCCCTGGCCCTCGGCGATGTCTGGCGCGTTGCCGACCATGTTGCGGATGAAGTCCAGGCCGCCGACGAGCACGTCCTCCGGCACTGCAAAGCCCTTCTCGCGGGCGCGCAGCAGGAAGTCCGTCACATAGGCGGTGAGCCACAGGTTGCCGCCGTCATAGGCGGACCACAGGCCGAAGGAGCCCGCACCCGACTGGCGGTTGGCGAGCCGCGTGACCGCCTCCTGCATGCGGCTGGCGAGTTCGCCGTCGATCTCCTTCGGGCTGACGCCGAGTTCGCTGAGATAGAGCAGGGGCAGCGCGCGGCTGACCGTCTGCTCCGAGCAGCCGTAGGGGTAGCGGTCGAGATCGCGCACCAGGCCTGCCGCGTCGAGCTGCGGCAGCGGGCTGACCGAGAGGGCGACCGTGCCCGTGCCCGGCAGCATGTCTGAGAGCAGGTCCCGGCCAATGGTGATCGCGCCGCCATTGGGCATGAGCGGCAGGGTGGTGCGCCGGGTGACGGGCGCACTCGCGGGCATGATGCCCAGCGCATAGGTTTGATCGAGCAGGAGATCGCCCGGGCCCTTGAGCGTGGCGACGACACTTGCCGTGCCGATGCCCGTGGCGCTGACCGGCACGATGATGCTGGCACGCGCGCCAGCCGTGCCCAGCGTGACGCGCTGGATGCGGGCTGCGGCATCGGGCTCCACCGGACCTGCGATCGAGACGCCGAGCGTGTAGTCGCCCGCCGGGCCTTCCGCATTGACGATGTCGAAGCGGAGTTCCGATCTGTCGCCGACGTTGAGGAAGCGCGGCAGCGTGCCCGCGACGACGACGGGATCACGCGCGATCACGTCGCTTGTGGCGTGGCCGGTTTTCGTGGCGGTCCAGGCCACGGCCATGACGCGGATCGTGCCGTTGAAGGCGGGGATGGCGAAATCGACCGAGGCCGTGCCGTCATCCGTCACCTTGAGGATTCCGGAATAGAAGGCGAGCGGCTTCTGTGCGGGGGGCGGGGCGTTG
>CAIYXE010000394.1 GCA_903930095.1 uncultured Hyphomicrobiales bacterium | reverse complement strand
CGCTGTCGGCCAGGGGAGCCGGGTCCACCGTGCCGAGCGCCTGCCAGACATGGCCATGGATGTGCAGGGGCTGGCTGAAAGCGGTGGCGTTCGTTACCTGAAGCCTGATCGTTTCGCCCAGGCTGGCGGTGAAGGCCGGCTGCGGCGCCGGGCCGGCAACACCGTTGATGGCCCAGCCCTTGCCATTCTCCAGCAGGGTGCGGAGATCGCGTTCGGCTCCGTTGAAGATGGCGGATGCGAGCCCTCCCCTGATGCCGCCCTGCAGCGCCAGCATGACGGTGCGCGGATCGCCAGAGAGATCGGGCAGGGGAAGATCGTTGGGCGGAAGCGCGAAGTTATCCGCCAGGGCTGGGCGCTCACCGCTGCCCTCACCGGCGATCAGGTAGCCGATCTCCACCACGTCCTCGAACAGGTCGAGCGCCAGCCTGACATCGCCTTCCGCTCCGCTCACCAGAAGATCGGCGCGCTGGCCGGGGGCAAGCGAGAGGGCCTTGCCGTGCAGCAGGCTGGGCCGGACCGGCTGCCCGTCCCGCGCGAGGAGAAGCGGGTCAGCGCCCTTGAACAGGAGGCCCATGGTCCGGACATTGGCGGCGTTAACGAGCCTGAGCCGTGTGTAAACGTCGCGCCGCAGGGGAATCCGGGGGCGGAACCGGTTGTTGACGGTGAACCAGTTGCCGAGGCGGCCCTCGCCCACCATGACCTCGACATCGCCGAAGGCGCCGGCAATGGCGCCACCCTCCTCGAGCTTCCAGTCGTCGAGCACGAGCACCACATCCTCGAGGCCAGGGAGCGGTTCCCGTTCCGCAACGGCGAGCACGGCAGAGAGCCCCATGTCACGCAGCCGTGACTGGTCCGCCATGGGCGCGATCCAGAAGGTGCCGGCATCGGGCGGGGTGAAAACGCAGTCGACCGCCTCGTCCGGCCCCGGCAGGATGTTGATGGTCATCATCCCGGCGGGCCCGCGCACGCCGAAGAAGTGCAGCCAGACCTCCCGGTCGAGATCATTGATGAAACGGAGCTTCAGCTCCTCGCCCTGGCGGGCGCGGATCACCAGCGGCCCGGGGCTGGATCCAAGAAGCCATGCCGCCGTCTCGCCAGAGCCTTCCTCCAGCAGCCGGAGGCGCGCGGGGGCGGCGCGGATCTCAATGAAGCCGTCCGCCGTCAGGGACTCGGCGCATGCCAGCCGCGGCAAGCCCGCCAGTGCCGCAGCACCTGCCAGAAACCGCCGGCGCGAGACCGTCATGGCCATCCCCTTCATTTGCATGATGACAAGATTAATGCCGCTCTATGGCGGCAAGATGATCCTCACCCGGCCGGGCCGGCACGCGACAGGCCGTCTCAGTCCTTCATGTCGTAGGTGTTCTCGGGCGCGGGGAAGCTCCGTGCGCGGACCTCTTCGGCATACATACGGATGGCGCCTTCGATGGCCGCACCAACCTTGCCGAACTCCTTGACGAATTTCGGCACGCGGGGGCTGAGGCCCAGCATGTCCTCCATCACCAGGATCTGGCCATCGCAGGCGGGAGAGGCGCCAATGCCGATGGTGGGGATCGGAATCTCCCGCGTGATCTTGGCGGCGAGCGGCTCGGCCACAGCTTCGAGGACGACGGCGAAGGCGCCGGCCTCAGTGACGGCGCGGGCGTCTTCCTCGATGATGGCCCACTGCTCACGCGTGCGGCCTTGCGTCTTGAAGCCGCCGAGAATGTTGATCGACTGCGGCGTGAGGCCGATATGCGCCATCACCGGAATGCCACGCTCGGCGAGGAAGTGGATGGTCTCCGCCATGCGCTTGCCGCCTTCGAGCTTGATCGCGCCGCACTGGGTTTCCTTCACCACCATCGCAGCGTTGCGGAAGGCCTGCGCCGGGCTTTCCTCATAAGAGCCAAACGGCATGTCGACGACGACGAGGGCGCGCCTGGCGCCGCGCATCACGGCGCGGCCATGGAGGATCATGAGGTCCAGCGGCACGGGAAGCGTCGATTCAAAACCGTGCATCACCATGCCGAGGGAGTCTCCCACCAGCAGGAAGTCGACGTACTTGTCTGCGATCGCGGCTGTGTGCGCGTGATAGGAGGTGAGCGACACGATGGGCTCCTGGCCCTTTCGCGCCGTGATCTCCGGCACCGTGATGCGGCGCGTGGCGGCATGCTGTGACATAGGGGAAGCTTAGCCCCGCCGCGTCACTGGGGCAAGGGCAGCTGGAACACCGGCACGCCGAACAGCGCACCGTGCAATTGCACCACAATGCCATAGAGCGCGATGCCGATGAGGACCGACACGAGATCATGCCCGCTGCGCACCTCCCGAGAGGGCCTCACGCCATTCGCTGTACCGATGGCCACATGCGCCAGCGCATAGGCCAGGAAGCCACCGAACAGGATGATGCTCGCCATGTCGCCATTGGCGAGGAGATGGCCCACCGCCCAGAAGATGACGGCCAGCGCCATGGGGAAGCGCAGCTTCTGCCGCAGGCTGCCGCGGAAGATGAAGATGCCGAGGCAGACGAAGCCGATGAGGGTGAGCAGGTAATTGGCGTGGCGGCCCCACTCCGGCGCATCATAGACGGGCACGAAGCCCGAGGCGCGCCAGCCCGCCACGATGATGACAATGCCCGCAAGCGAGGCGATGCCGAAGGCAGGGCCATAGGCCTTCTCGCCCAGCGTCTGCTTGATGCGCGCCTTGAGCGGGGGAACCGCCGCCACGAGATGCATGAGCGCGGTGAGGATGACGCCGGCGGCGAGCAGGATCATCCCATCACCGGCACGTTGAGCACATAAGGGTGGAAGCCGAAGGCAAAGACCAGATACAGCACCACGCCGACCACGACCGCAATCACATCCGAGCGGATGCGCGGCGTGTGACCGGGCCTCTTGCCGCGCAGTTCCGACATGAGGATGTCGGCGAGGCCGACGACGAGGAAGGGCGCGAAGAGCCAGACGTCAGCACGCTGGCCGTTGACCAGCAGATGGCTGCCCGACCACAGCACGATGCCGATCGACATCGGATTGTGCAGCCAGGTTTTGAGGTAGCCCTTGCCGTGGGAGGCGCCGATCAGGATGAAGGCGAACAGCATCAGCAGCATGGTGAGGTGGCGCATCTCGTACCAGCCCTCGTAGAGAATGTCCGCTGTGGCGGGGCCGGCGCGCGACTGGCTGTAGCCCATGATCAGCAGGGCCAGCCCGGCAAGCGACAGGATGGCGTAGAGCCCTTTCCACGGCTTTTCCCCGAGCCGCCCCTTGAGGCCGTCACGCAGACCCGGAAACAGGATCGAGAACAGGTGGGTGCCGCCGAAGAGCAGAGCGCCGAAGTATAGCAGGGTCATGAAACCGGTCCTTCTCCCGAATTGCGGCTTTTGCCAGAGAATCACCGCCGCTCCAAGCCCGGGAGGCGACGTCTCCCCGGAATGCCTGCCCGTGCACCCTTGGGGTGAAGACCTGCGCGCTCCCCGTGTACTCACTATGGAAGTCATGCTAGAAGGAGATTCACCATCGATTGGACATGTCTGGCCCCTCATGCCTGCCCCGCCCACGGTCTTTATCGTCTGTTCCGACCAGGCACGGAACGGCAAGACCTTGCTCGCCCGCGTGCTCGTCGATTTCCTGCTGCTGGAGGGGCGCGATCCATTCTGTTTCGACCTGTCCCATCCGGAGGCGGTGCTGCGGGGCTATTTCCCCGGACGAACGGCGCTGATCGACTTCACGATGCCGGAGGGCCAGGCCAGGGTGTTCGACACCATGCTGACCCGCGCCGGGCGCGACTATGTGATCGACCTTCCGGCAAGGCTTCTGGCAGGCTTCTGCGAGGCGGCAGCCGAGCGCGGCCTTGCCGCAAGGGCACGCGAAAAGGATTTCCGCCTCGCGTCCCTCTACATCGTGGATCGCGACGAGAAATCGCTCGGTACCGCCGTCGCGGTGGAGGAGATCCTGGTTCCCGACATCTTCGTGCCGGTGGCGAACCGCTTGGTAGGTTCCGCCCTGCCAGACGGCGTTCCGGGCCCCGTGCTGGTCATGGAGCGCCTCGATGACGAACTCCACGGCGTGGTGTCGAACCGGCGGTTCTCGCTGAGGGCCTTCATGCTGGGCGAGGAGACAGACGTGCCAGTGCGCCAGAGGATCGGCCTCAAGAACTTCCTGCACGGGCTCGTCACCGGCATGCGCGAGTTCGAACCCGCACTCAGCCTGCAGGCGCTGCGCGAGACGAGTTCATGACAGGATTTGAATATCGCGCGCGCGG
>CAIYXE010000393.1 GCA_903930095.1 uncultured Hyphomicrobiales bacterium | reverse complement strand
GGTCTGAGAATGCGGCTTGCCGGCGGGGCTGTGTTGCGATGCAGCGTATTTGTTGTCATGGCGTCAATCACTCGACTGGATTGCTTTCGCCGCGGGTCCGGCGCTCCAGATTTCCATGAGCATAGTCGACTTTCGCTTGACCGTCGATATAACGCGATTAAAAAATGTTTCCTAAGGCGCAGAGGGGGGATCGCGGCAAAAAACTCCGCAACCTTGTGACCTTGTCATGCATGGCGTCAATCACTCCGGCAGAGGGTGCCACGCCGTGTGATGAGAACCACGACAAACGGAGGAAACAAAACAATGTCTCAACAACCGCAGACGGGCGAGCTCGTCCGGGCACTAGACTGGAGAGGCGCCTTCTGGATCGCCGCTGGCGTGCCGCCACTGGTGCTGTTCTCGATTGGCGGCATCGCCGGAACGACAGGCAAGCTTGCCTTCCTCGTATGGATGATTTCGATGGTGATGGGCTTCCTGCAGTCCTTCACCTATGCCGAGATCGCCGGCATGTTCAGCAACAAGTCAGGCGGCGCGTCAGTCTATGGCGCCACGGCCTGGCTTCGCTATTCGAAGTTCATTGCGCCCTTGTCGGTGTGGTGCAACTGGTTCGCATGGAGCCCGGTGCTCTCGCTCGGTTGCGTCATCGCGGCGGGTTACATTCTCAATGCTCTGTTTCCCATTCCGGCGGCTGACTCGCAGGCCGTGATCGACTGGGTGACGGCGAATGCGGCGCAGTTCACGGCGCAAACGCAGGCAGTGGTGGATTACATGGCCGCCAATGCTGGCGTTGCGGAGGCCGATGCCATCAAGGCCGTGGCCACGCAGGCAGGTGTTGCAGCGCTGACCCCGGCGGTCCGGGTCTGGGAAGCCTTCAGCGTTGCCGTTCCCGGCCTCGGCATGCTCAAGTTCAACTCCACCTTCGTGATCGGCGCCATCCTGATGCTGATCATCTTCGGCATCCAGCATCGTGGCATCGCGTCCACTGCGGCAGCGCAGAAGGTGCTGGCCATCATCGTTCTGGTGCCGCTGCTTCTGGTTGGCCTCGTGCCGATCTTCACGGGCGCCATTCAAACGGCCAATGTCACTGCACTGGTTCCGCCGACGGCGGGCTATTCGGGTGTGGATGCCGCAGGCTGGACACTGGGCGGTTGGACGCTGTTCCTCGGCGGCCTCTACATCGCCGCCTGGTCAACCTACGGCTTCGAAACCGCCGTGTGCTACACGCGCGAACTGAAGAATCCCAAGACGGATACCTTCAAGGCCATATTCTTCTCGGGCCTTCTGTGCTGCGTAGTCTTCTTCCTCGTGCCGTTCTCGTTCCAGGGTGTCCTCGGCCAATCCGGCATGTTGGCGCCGGGCATCGTTGATGGAACGGGCGTGGGTGAAGCGCTCGGCAACATGGTGGGCGGCGGCAAGGTCATCACCCAGATCTTCGTGATCCTGATGATCCTGGCGCTTTTCCTCGCCATCATGACGGCAATGGCTGGATCCTCGCGCACCCTCTATCAGGGTTCGAAGGACGGCTGGCTGCCGCGCTACCTGACGCAGGTGAACGAGCATGGTGCGCCCACACGTGCCATGTGGACTGACCTGGTGTTCAACCTGTTCCTGCTGGCGCTCGCCTCAGACCTTGCGGGCTACTTCTATGTGCTCGCCATCTCGAACGTGGGCTACATCATCTTCAACTTCCTGAACCTCAATGCCGGCTGGATCCACCGTGTGGACTCAGGCCACATTGCGCGCCCGTGGAAGGCGCCGACATTCCTGATCGGCCTCAACACGGTGCTCGCCTTTGTCAATGCGCTGTTCCTCGGCGCTGGCGCCAAGGTGTGGGGCTACAACACCGCTCTGTGGGCTGGCCTCATCATGGCTGCCCTCATCATTCCGGTGTTTGCCTTCCGCCACTATATTCAGGACGGCGGCCGCTTCCCCAAAGGAGCGCTGGAAGACCTTGGCCTCAAGGATGGCGACATGGGTGAGCGCAAGGCAGGCATGTGGCCCTATCTTGCGCTCATTGCAGGCGCCGCCGTCGTATTGTGGGCGAACTGGTTCTTCATACTGCCCTCCTGACGGGACTGACTGACGCCGTTACCAGGCGGGGCCTCGCGCAGATGCCCCGCCTGTTTTATGATGATTGCCCGGACAAACCCCGCGCGAAGGAGCATTTTATGAAGTCGATTGAGAAGGTTGACCGTATCGTCCACAACTACAAGACAGCGCCCTTCATGCCCTATATCGATGCCGACGGGCGCGAGATCCCCGGCCAGCAATTCGTTCAACTCGACGATACGTTCCCGGAGGGGGCAGGCTTCACGCTCTACCGGATGGCTCCGGGCAGCTCCAGCCAGCCGCATGAGCACACCTGCCACGAGCAGTTCTTCGTCATCGAGGGAGAGGTCGTCGATAATGACGGCTTCGTCTACAAGCCAGGTGACTTCGTCCTTCTCAAGACGGGGACCCAGCATTTCTCCACCACCGAGACAGGCGCCACCCTCGTGGTCTTCGTGCGCGAACTGGAGCGCAACCTTTAGATTGCCGTTCAGTCAATTGAGATCAGCCTGGCCTGTTGGACTGCCCGCCGCTCTATGCCTTGGCCGTCTTCCGGTTGCGCAGCACGTGTTCATGCGCGGCGTCATAGAGTGCCGAGTCGCGGAAGCCATGTGCATCGAGAACGGGGCCCACGAGAACAAGCGCGGTGCGGGTGATTTTCGCCTCGCGCACTTTCCTGGCGATGGTTGAGAGTGTGCCGCGAATGATCATCTCGTCCGGCCAGGTGATGCGGTAGGCGACGACGACCGGGCAGTCAGCGCCGTAATGCGGCGTCAGCGCCCGCTCGATATAGGCCAGATTGCGGATCGAGAGATGGATGGCCAGTGTTGCGCCGGAGCGGCCCAGTTCTTCCAGTGTCTCGCCCGGCGGCATGGCGGAAGACTGCATGGCGGTGCGGGTGAGGATCACCGTCTGCGCGATCTCGGGAAGCGTGAACTCCGTCTTCAGTGCGGCCGCTACGGCGGCGAAGGCGGGTACGCCCGGCGTTACGTCATAGGGGATGCCGAGCTTGTCGAGACGGCGGATCTGCTCGGCGATGGCGCCATAGAGCGAGGGGTCGCCCGAGTGGACGCGCGCCACGTCCTGGCCCTTCGCGTGGGCGGCTTCGATCTCCGTGATGATCTCGTCCAGCGTCATGGGGGCCGTATCGACCACGCGTGCGCCTTCGGGTGCGGCCTTCACGATCTCCTCCGGCACAAGCGAGCCCGCATAGAGGCAAACGGGGCAGGACTGGATGATCTTCAAGCCCCGCACGGTGATGAGGTCGGGTGCGCCGGGGCCGGCGCCGATGAAATGGACGGTCATTCCGCTGCTTCTCTCTTCTTTGCATAGCCGCGCGGCGTGTAAGCGGCAGTGGTGCCGTCGCCGCGGGCGAAACTTTTCGATTGCGATGAACCCACCATCACCAGGGTCAGCATGTCGACGTCATCCGGGTTGAAGTCAGCAAAGCGGATGATGCGCACCTGCTCCTCCGGGCGGCCCAGGTTGGAGGCGATGACGACGGGCGTATCCGGCGGCCGGTGCGATGACAGAATGCCGAAGGCGCGCTCCAGCTGGTCGCGGCGCTTCAGGGAACGCGGGTTGTAGAAGGAGATCACGAAGTCACCCTCCGCTGCCGCCGTCACGCGCTTCTCGATTGCCACCCACGGTGTGAGGAGATCGGAGAGCGAGATGCAGCAGAAGTCATGCCCGATCATGGCGCCGGCCTTGGCCGCTGCGGCCTGGAAGGCAGAGATGCCGGGAATGACGTTGACGGCGATGCGTGACGGCTCGAGGTCCAGCACCTCATAGACGAGGGCCGCCATGGCATAGATGCCGGCATCGCCCGAGCAGATGAGGGCAACTTCTTTTCCCTCTTTCGCCAGCGCAATAGCATGGCGCACGCGCTCCTCCTCGCCGCCCAGCGGAAAGCGGTGTTCCTGCTGGGTGGATTTCACGTCACTGGCGAGGTCGAGATAGAGGCCATAGCCGACCCAATCCGTAGAGGAAGCGAGCGCGGCGGTGGCGGCGGGCGCGCGCCAATCCGGTGTGCCGGGGCCGAGGCCCACCACATGCACGGTGCCGCGGGCGCGGCCGGGCATGCTCAGAATGGGTGCCGCAGCCTTCGCGATGGCGCAGGTGCCGCGCGTGGAGCGCGTCTTCTCGACAATGAGGTCTGCGCGCGAGCCTGCGCCCGCAAGGGCCGCTGCTTCCGCCACACCAGGGACTCCCACCTCCTTGGCGACAATCTCGGACGGGTTCTTGAGGCGCGGCGTTTCGCGGTTCAACGCCTCAACTGAGAAGAAGCGCGCTGGGATTCCGAAATATGCCGCCACGGCGTGGATCGCTGCCTCATCCGCCTTGAGGTCGATCGAGGTGACTGCGGCGAGGGAGGTGGGCGAGAGGCCGTTGTCTGACAGAACCTGCTCGGCGAGCGCGATGAGTTCGGAGGGTGCCGCATGGCGCTCGCAGCCGAGGCCCATGACGAGGGTCTTCGGGTGATAGATGAGGTCCGTGGCTGAGCCTTCCGTACGCGTCTCAGTCACATGAAGCGTGATGCCCGTGAAGCCCGGCTGCCATGGTTGGGTATCGGCAGAGGGGAATGGGCTTGGCACACCCCGCAGGGCCAGGGCTGCGCCGTTGAGCAGTGCGGCCGTGGCGGGCTTCATGTGCTGAGGGTTGGCGAGCACGAAGCCCGGTGCCGGATCATCCAGCGCCATGCCAAAACGCACTTCGCTGGCCGTGGTGATGGCGGCATGGCCCTTGCAGAGCTCGGCGATGCGGCGGGCGAGGTCATTGGCGCCATGGTGGCCGCCGAGAAGGGGCACGGCGGAGGAGCCGTCTTCCGCCAGGGCGATCACCGGGG
>CAIYXE010000392.1 GCA_903930095.1 uncultured Hyphomicrobiales bacterium | reverse complement strand
GCCAATGGTGATCGCGCCGCCATTGGCCATGAGCGGCAGGGTGGTGCGCCTGGTGACGGGCGCACTGGCGGGCATGATGCCCAGCGCATAGGTTTGATCGAGCAGGAGATCGCCCGGGCCCTTGAGCGTGGCGACGACACTTGCCGTGCCGATGCCGGTGGCGCTGACCGGCACGATGATGCTGGCGCGCGCGCCAGCCGTGCCCAGCGTGACGCGCTGGATGCGGGCTGCGGCATCGGGCTCCACCGGACCCGCGATCGAGACGCCGAGCGTGTAGTCGCCCGCCGGGCCTTCCGCATTGACGATGTCGAAGCGCAGTTCCGAGCTGTCTCCGGCATTGAGGAAGCGCGGCAGTGTGCCCGACACGACGACGGGATCACGCGCGATGACGTCGCTTGTGGCGTGGCCGGTCTTCGTGGCGGTCCAGGCCACGGCCATGACGCGGATCGTGCCGTTGAAGGCGGGGATGTCGAAATCAACCGAGGCCGTGCCGTCATCCGCCACCTTCAGGATTCCGGAATAGAAGGCGAGCGGCTTTTGTGCGGGGGGCGGGGCGTTGAAGGCCGCGCCCCCGTCACCGCCTGCGCGCAGACGCCCGCGCTCGCCCTGCATGCCGTCGATCAGCTGGCCGTAGATGTCGCGCAGTTCGGCGGCGAGGCGCTTCTGGTCATAGTAGAAGCGTTCAGGTGCCGGGGGATCGTAGCGGGTGAGGTTGAGGATGCCGGCGTCGACCGCTGCGATGGTGACGAAGGCCTGTTCGCCTGCGGCCAGATTGCCGATCTTCACCGGTACGGTGAGGCGGTTGCGCGGCTTTGCCATCTCCGGCGCCGCGAGCGAGACATCGAGGGTGCGCGCGGCGCGGTCGATGCCGAACCAGGCAACGCCCATGGCGCGCGAGGGCATGCGCTTGGCCGCAACGTCCATCGGCTTGAGCAGGCTTGCCAGCACATAGGCGCCGGTGCCCCAGCCCTCGCCAACTGTGATGGCGATGCTGGCGCCGCCTTCGGGCACGTCGACCTCACGCGCCGCGAGCAGCCTCTCGCCGACGATCCGCACCATGGCCTTGCCGGGATAGCGCGCCTCGATCTTGAGGTTCACCGTGTCGCCGGTCTTCACGTCCGGCTTGTCGAGGGCGAGCTTCAGCGTGTCGGGCGTATCCGCCGTGGCCTGTCCGCCATAGTAGCCGGCGGAGAAATCGACCGAGACGGGGGTCATGCCCGGTGCGGCGATCTCGAGGCGGTATTCGCCCCAGGAGAGCGACTGGGAGAAGGGCGTGGGGCTGGAGGCCGCGATGTCGAGCGTGCCGTTGGCGATTTTTGCGGTGCGGGTGACGGCCTCCCAGCGCCAGGCGCCATCGGCGTTGAACCATTGCCAGTCGCGCGTCAGCCGCTTCAGGGTCCATGCGGCGCCAGGGGCTGCCACGGGGCTGCCGCCGGGATCGAGCGCCACGACGCTGAAGCTTGCGGGCTGGCCTTCGGGTGCGGAGCCATCGGCAAAGCCCGGCTTGATGGCGAGCATCGGCTGGGCGGCCGCGATGGGCAGGCTTGCGGTGCGTTCCACCGCGCGGCCGCCGGGTTCACGCAGGCGCACGGCGACGTCGGCCTTCAGCGGCCGCGTGGTGACCGGAAGCCCGGGCAGCGCGATCTGAAGGTCGGCGCGGCCGTTGATGTCGGTCTGCGGCAGGCCGTCGGCCATCACCTGGGTCGGGTCGGGCCGTTCGTCCATCAGGCCGAAGCTGTAGTCCTTCCATGGCGCGAAGGGTGCAGCGTCAGGCGTGACCGAGACGCTGGCCTCGATGTCCAGCCCCGCGGCGGGCGCGCCGAAGAGGTAGCGTCCATCGACGGTGAGCAGAAGGCCCTGGTCAGGCGTCACGCGGGGCGTCTTCGAGGTGAGGTCGAATTCGATACGGTCGGGGATGTAGTCCTCGACCAGGAACGAGGTTTCGCCGGCGGGTGCCGCGTTGGGGTCGGTCAGCGCCTTGATGCGCCAGGTGCCGCCCTGGGCGCCCGCCGCAATCTCGAAGCTGTGGCTGTAGCCGCCTGCACCCTTGTCCTCCAGGGGCTGGCTCAGATAGGCGACGCCGTCCGGGCGCTCAACACGGAGGGTGAGCGGCGTTCCGGGCATGGCGTTGGCGCGGTCGTCGCGCAGCAGCACGGTGGCGTGCACCATCTCGCCGCGCCGGTAGACGCCGCGCTCGGCATAGACGAAGGCATCGACCGGGCCAGGCGCGGGGCGGCCGCCGACGCCGCGGTCGGTCAGGTCGAAGGCGGGCTGGGCGAGGTCGATGAAGCTGTAGTCGCCCTCGTTCGAGCGGGCGACAAGCAGTGCCGGGGCGGCGCCGCCCTCACCCTTCATCAGGCCCGGATCGATGAGCAGGTTTCCGTCAGCATCTGTTAAATCCTCCGCCAGCACCTCATTGTTGCGGGCGATGAGGCGCAGGCTGGCAGCGGCCACCGGCAGTGCGGTGGCAATCGAGCGCACCGAAACATGCAGGCCGTCCTTGGCGTTCATGGTCGAGAGGCCGAGGTCTGAGACGACGAACCACTGCGTGGCCACGTTCTCGTAGCTTTCGGCCTTGCGGGCGGCGGGCACCGCCGTCATCACATAGAGGCCGGGCGCGAGGCGGCCCATCGCCTCATCTACGGGGATGGCGGTGGTGACCTCCGCGTTGAGGGGGGAGGGCGTCTCAACCGTGCCCTGCCAGACGAGGCTGCCTTTCTGGGCGGCGATGTCACTGGCGCTGTAGCCGCTGATCTGGGCGCGGAAATCGGAAGAGAGCACGCTGCCGATGAGGTTGCGGTCGCCGATGCGGTAGAGCTCCAGCGCTGCCTCCGCGCTGTTGACGGAGATCAGCGGAATGCCGCTCTGCCCGGTGCGCGGCAGCACATAGGCGTTGCCGGTGAAGCGCACCGAGGGATTGCGGTCACGCACGTAGAATTCGAAGGTTGCGTCCTTCGCCGTCGTGTCGTCGATGGCGGCGGGCAGGCCCTGGCGCAACGTGATGGCATAGCGCTCGCCGTAGCGGAGGCCCTCGACGCAGAGCCTGGTACCTTCCGCCGTGACGGCGGAGACGGGACCGGGCGACTGCGTGACATAGGAGGTGAAGTCCGTGAGCGTGCGCGACAATGGCTCCGACATCTCGAAGCAGGCGCGCGGCGGCGTGGTGTCAGTGTCGATCTTGTAGTCGGCGACGCGGAATCCGCGCGCTTCGCGCAGCTGCTCGTAGGCGGCGCGGATCTGCGGGTTCTCGGAGATCTTCAGGCTCTCCTTGTAGGCGGTGAGTGCTGGCCGCCACATCTCCCGCTTGGCGAAGCCCTGGGCTGCGATGTCGAGCGCCTGTGCCTCCTCATCTTGTGAGGACAGCAGCGTGTAGGCCCTGAGGCCCGCGCCGATCATCTTCCCCGGAAGCGCATAGGTGTCATAGTCGTTCATGGGTGCTGCGGCGGCGAGCTGGCGGGCGAGCCTCAGCCACAGCTGGCCATCTGCCGGGCGCAGGCTGACCAGCTGTTCGAGCGAAACGGCGGCGAGGCGCGCGTTGCCCGCGGCCTCGGCTGCGGCGAGATCGCCCATGATCTCGGGCTCGCTGCGGGTGCGCTCCTTCGCGATCCGCGCGAGCTCATTGTCATAGTCGCTGAGGTAGAAGCCGAATTGCGAGACGGGGAAGCCCTTGGCGGCAAGTGCGGGTAGCGACGCAGCAGCAAGCGCGAGCAGGGCCGCGAGGAGGAGGTACACTCTCTGTGCGTGGTGCGCCGTCATCGAAATCTCCCATGTACCGCGGGGAGGAAGTGTCCGTCCGCCGCCACCTGCTTGTCAATATTGATGAGGATTGCGACAGATTGTGGGTGACGCCGGTCACGGCTTGGGCTGGTCGTCGTCCTGCAGGATGCGCCAGGAGGCGCCCTCGAGATCATCGTACTGGCCGGACTTGAGCGACCAGATGAAGGCGGCAAGCCCGAGCCCGCCCAGGAAGAGCGCGACGGGGATGAGATAGAGAAGTCCGGTCATGCGGCGTCCTTCAACCTTGGCGTTTGCGTGCTGCTGCCTTGTGACTGCCGGGCGGCGCCGGAGACGGGCATGCGGCCCAGACCCACGCGCAGCGCGTTAGCGATGACGATGATCGATGAGGTGGACATGGCGACGGCCGCCACCAGCGGCGAAACGAGGCCCACCATGGCGAGCGGTACGGCCAGCACATTGTAGCCCACCGCCAGGGCGAAATTCTCCTTGGCGATGCGCTGGGTGCGGCGGCCGACGGCCACCGCCTCCGCGACGGCTGATGCACTCTCGCCCATCCAAACGGTTTCCGCGGCGGTGCGGCCGATGTCGGAGGCGGACGAAGGCGCCATCGAGGTGTAGCCCGCGGCAAGGGCCGGGGCATCATTGATGCCGTCGCCCACCATCAGCACGCGGGCGCCAGCCTTCGAGAGCGCATCGACATAGGCAAGTTTGGCCTGGGGGCCGGCACGGGATACGGCGGTGCTGATGCTCACAGTCTCTGCCACGCGCTTGACCGCCGCCTCGCGGTCGCCCGAGAGGAGATGGACCGCGAGGCCCATGGCCTTGAGGCGGGCGACGGTTTCCGCGGCATCAGGGCGGAGCGCATCCTCGAACTGGAAGACGACGGGCGCATTGCCGCCGCGCCGGAAGGCGAATTCGAGAAGGCCCTTGTCCTCCGCGCCTTCATCCAGCCCGCACCAGGCGCGGTTGCCGAGGCGCAGCGCCTCGCCGTTGTGGGTGCCGGACAGGCCGAGGCCCGGATGCTCCGACACATCGCCGACGGGTGCTGCTGCAAGGCCGCGCCGTGCCACCTCGCGCACCAGCGCCTGCGACAGCGGGTGCTTGCTGGCCTGGGCGAGACCCGCGGCAAGGGTGAGCGTTTCGGTTGTCACCATGAGCGGCGAGACGAGCTGTGGCTGGCCCTTGGTGAGTGTGCCGGTCTTGTCGAAGATGACGGTGTCGACGCCCGAGAGCTTCTCCAGGGCCGCGCCGTTCTTGATCATGACGCCGGAGCGGAACAGCCTGCCGCTTGCCACCACCTGGGCGGCGGGCACGGCAAGCCCCAGCGCGCAGGGGCAGGTGATGATGAGCACCGCGACGGCGGCCATGATGGCCGGGTGCCAGCCGTGGCCCAGCAGAAGCCAGCCCGCCAAGGTTGCCGCCGCCAGCGTGTGGACGGCGGGCGAATAGAAGCGCGCCAGCCTGTCCGCGATCTGGATGTAGCGCGACTGGCCCTGCTCGGCGGCGGACATGAGGCGCACGAGTTCCGAGAGGAAGGTGTCGTTGCCCGCGGCGGTGATCTCCACCAAGACAGGGCCCGTGAGATTGAGTTCACCCGCATGGACGGCGGAGCCGGGCCTGACCGTTTCGGGTGCGGTCTCCCCGGTGAGGAGCGAGCGGTCCATGTCGCTTACCCCGTTGCGGATGAGGCCGTCGGCGGGGAGCCTGTCACCCGCCGCGACGGCGACCGTCATGCCGGCCTTGAGGTCACGCGCGGGGACGTAGCGGCGCGTGCCGTCATCCGCGACCAGGGTCGCGCCCTCGGAGGACAGCGAGACGAGCTGCGCGATGGCGGAGCGGGCGCGGGCGCGCATCAGGTGATCGAGGTAGCGGCCGGCCAGCAGGAAGAAGAGCAGCGTGACGGAGGCATCGAAATAGGCGTGCTGCTCGCTGTTGATGGTCTGGAACAGGCTGAGCATCGAGGCGAGGAGAACGCCCAGCGAGATCGGCACGTCCATGTTGACGCGGCCCATGCGCAGCGCATTGACGGCGGAATGGAAGAAGGGCCGCCCCGCATAGGCGACCGCGGGCAGCGCGATCATGGCGGAGAGCCAGTGGAAGAGATCGCGCGTGGCATCCTCCGCCCCCGACCAGACGGAAACGGAGAGCAGCATCACATTCGAGGCGGCGAAGCCCGAGACCGCGAGCGCGCGCAGCAGGCGGCCGCCTTCGCGGTCGTCCTTGGTGAGGCCGGTCTCGCGCGGGTCGAAGGGGCGGGCCATGTAGCCGAGGAACCCCAGCCGGTCGATGAGCGCCTGCGGCTCGATCTCGCCATCACGGTAGATGACGGCGACGCGGCGGCCGGTGAGATTGACGCGGGCGGACTCGACACCCGCGAGGGCAGGAAGATCCGTCTCGATCTGGGCCATGGCGTCAGGGCGGTTGGCCTGCGGCACCAGGAACTCGATGCGCTTGAGGCCTGGACCCGCGGAGGAGATCCAGCGCGCCGCATCCTCCCCCTCGAGCCTGAAGGGCTGGAAATATTCGCCGTCGATGGTGCAGCAGGGAAGGGTCACGGGATGTTGCCTTTCACCACGAAGCGGAAGGCCTTGCGATAGCCCGAAACACCGTTGCCGTCAGCAGTGATCTCCACCTCCCAGACGCCCGGCGCGAGGACGGCGGGCGCGGAATAGACGCCGGAGCCCATGGCTGAGAAGGTGAGGGTCTGGTCCTCCTTGTCGGTGACCGGCCGCGCGAGTGCCCCCGTGATGGTGAGCTGATCAATCCTGGAGCCGCCCTTGTCCGCGAAGGTCAGGCGGAGGCGGTCCTCGCTGAAGGAGAAGCCGACCTTCCAGCCCAGCGCGTCCTGGGCGCGGGCCTTGGCGAGGTCCTTGTCGAAGCTCTGGCTCGCCACATAGCCGTTGGCGACGACGAGGCCCGACCAGGTTGAGTTGGCAAACCAGGCCATGGTGAAGTTGACGCTGAAGATGACGGCGAAGAAGGCGATGAGCATCGCCAGGACGTGCCATCCGGTAAGGGGCTTGTGCGCTGCTGCCGTGGACATGTCTCAATCCTCCTCTTCGTCCGTGCCGGGCGCATGGAAGATGGCATCGTAACGTGCCGTCTCCGCCATGCCTTCGGGATGCAGTTCTTCGATCCTGAAATGGAACCGGTTGTGTTCGTCTTCGAGGACGGCCTCATCAGCCGTGGCGACATAGACTTTCACGGCCTTCAGCTTGTCCGGTTCGACGGTGATGTCGAAGCTGGCGCCCCTCGCGCCAGAGGCGCCCACCAGTTCCATTGAACCGCCGGGCAGGTCTTCGAGGGTCAGCCGGAAGGTCCGCTCCTGCTGACGCTTGTTCAGGATCTTGACGGTGTAGCCGTTGCGGATCGCGCCGTCGGAGAGGGTGACGTAGAGCGGGTTACGGTCTGGCACGACGTTGACATCAAGCTGGCTGCGGTTGAGCAGGGTGACGAGCATGGCGAGGCCGACGCCCAGCCACATGGTGAAGTAGATCGCGGTGCGCGGCCGCAGCAGGTGACGCCAGTTCCAGTGCGTGTCCTTGCCGGCGACGTTGGCGGCGTAGAGGCTGGAGGTGGTGTAATTGATGAGGCCCTTGGGGCTTCCGACCTTCTCCATCACCGCATCGCAGGCATCGATGCACAGCGCGCAGTTGATGCACTCGAGCTGGTTGCCGTCACGGATGTCGATGCCCATGGGGCAGACGGCGACGCAGGCGTTGCAATCGACGCAGTCGCCGGGCTTGAGGCCCTGTGCCTCCGCTTTCTTGCGGCCCGCCATGCGCGGCTCGCCGCGCCAGGCGTTGTAGGTGACGATGAGGGAGTCTTCATCCAGCATCGCGCCCTGGATGCGCGGCCACGGGCACATGTAGGTGCACACCTGCTCACGCATGAAGCCCGCGAAGATGAAGGTCGTGGCGGTGAGAATGGCGATGGTGAAATAGGCGACCGATGGCGCGGCGCCGGTGACGAGCTCAACGAGCAGCGTGGGGGCGTCGGCGAAGTAGAACACCCAGAAGCCGCCGGTGGCGATGGCGATCAGCAGCCAAACCGCCATCTTGGCCGAACGCTTCATCAGCTTGCCCGCGCTCCACGGGGCCGCATCGAGCCTGATCCTGGCGTTGCGGTCGCCCTCGATCTTGCTTTCGACCCAGATAAAGAGGTCTGTCCACACGGTCTGGGGGCAGGCGTAGCCGCACCAGGCGCGGCCGAACAGCGAGGTGACGAGGACCAGGCCCACACCCGCCATGATGAGAAGGCCCGCGACATAGTAGAATTCCTGGGGCCAGATCTCGATGAAGAAGAAATAGAAGCGGCGGTTCGCGAGATCGATCAGGATCGCCTGGTCGGGTGCATTGCCGGGCCTGTCCCAGCGCAGGAAGGGTGAGATGTAGTAGATGCCGAGGAGGACGACGAGCAGGATCCACTTGAGCCGGCGGAATGTTCCGTGGACGGATTTCGGATGGATGGCGGCGCGCGAGGCGTAGAGCGAGCGGTTCTCGGCCTTGTTGACGGCCTGCGCATCATGGGTGTCGACTTCGGCGGAAGGCGCGGTGTCGAGCGTGTTCAGTATCTGGACCATCATTCCCCTCGGGGCGCGGAAATAAATTAGATAATCCTAATGTAATTCCGCAGCCCGCCGTTTTCCGTGTGGCGGCAGGCCGCAGGCGGGCTGTCAACCGCCTGTGGCCTGCAATGCTTGCCGTTACTGGGTGGCAGGTGCCGGTGTTTCGCCGCCGCCCAGCGTATGCACGTAGACTGCGAGCTGCTTGATCGTTGCATCGTCGAGGCGGTGCGACCAGCCCGGCATGACGCCCTGGCGCGGCCTGACGATCTGCGCCTTCACCTCCTCGAAGCTTGTGCCATAGAGCGCAATCTTGTCCGCGAGGTTGGGGGCGCCGAAATCACGCCCGCCCTTGGCGTCCTCGCCGTGGCAGGCGGCGCAATTCTCGGCGAAGATCGGCTGGCCCGCCTGGACCATGGCCTGGTCCGCCTTGCCGCCCGAGAGCGAGACGACATAGGAGGCGACCTGGGCCACTTGCTCCGGCGAGAGAATGCCGTCGGCGCCGAAGGCCGGCATCTGGGAGTCGCGCGTCTCGGCATTCGCCGCGTAGCGGATGCCGTTCTTCAGCGTCACATAGATCGCCTCGGGCGTGCCGCCCCAGAGCCAGTCGTCGTCATTGAGGTTGGGGTAGCCCACGAAGCCTGCAGCACCTGAGCCGTGGCACTGGACGCAGTTGACCTTGAAGGCGGCCGCGCCGCCCGCCTGCGCGAAGGCGAGCAGGTTCGGGTCCTTCAGGATGTCGTCAACGCTCGTGGCGGCAATCTTGTCCAGGTTCTCTTTCTGGGCGGCCCGCGCGGTTTCGATCTGCTCGGCCACCGCGCCGCGCGAGGAATAGCCGAGGAGGCCGGGTGTTGCCGAGGTGAGCAGCGGCCAGGCCGGATAGGCGATGGTGTAGCCGATCGCCCAGATCACCGTGGCGTAGAAGGTGTAGAGCCACCATTTGGGGAGCGGCGTGTTCAGTTCCTTGATGCCGTCCCACTCATGGCCGGTCGTGGATGTTCCGGAGATGTCGTCTTTCTCGATATTGCTGGTCATTGCTCTTTATCCTCAGAACCGTTCCTGAGAGGGATTTGCGCGGCCTCCTCGTAGCGGGCCTTCGAGCCCCGCCTGAACACGAAGAGGACCATGGCGAGGAAGAACACGAACATGGCGAGAAGGCCCCAGCTGTCCGCGAAATGCCGCAGTGTGTCGTAGGTGCCCATGCCGCTCACCGTGACAGTTCGGGCGTGAAGGCTGCGGTGTCGACCAGCGTGCCGAGCATCTGGAGATAGGCGATGAGCGCGTCCATCTCGGTGATGCGGGGATCATTGTCGAAGTTGCGGGCCAGCGCCTTCGGATAACGCTCGAGCAGGCCTTCGGCGTTCTCGCCCGTGGCCTGGGCGATCATGTCGGCCTGGGCGTTCTCGATGTCCTCGGGGCGGTACATGGCGCCCTTGCCGTTGTTGACGGTGAGGTTCAGCGCGGCGAGGTGTTTGCCATAGGCTTTGACGTCAACCTCCTTGTCGAGGAGGAAGGCGTAGCCTGGCATGATCGATTCCGGCACCACGTTGCGCGGGTTGGCCAGATGCTCCTTGTGCCAGTCGTCAGAGTATTTGTTGCCGACGCGGGCGAGGTCTGGACCTGTGCGCTTCGAGCCCCACTGGAAGGGGTGATCATATTGCGACTCGGCTGCCAGCGAGTAGTGGCCGTAGCGTTCGACCTCGTCCCGGAAGGGGCGGATCATCTGGCTGTGGCACACGTAGCAGCCCTCGCGGATATAGACGTTGCGGCCCGCGAGTTCGAGCGGCGAGTAGGGGCGCATGCCCTCCACGTTCTCGATCGTGTTCTGCAGGTAGAACAGGGGCACGATCTGGACGAGGCCGCCGATGGTGACCACGAGGAAGCTGAAGATCAGCAGCAGCGTGGCATTCTTTTCGAGTGTTTCGTGTTTCATGGCACCAAATGTCCTTCTTCTTATGCCGCTGCCGAGATCATGCCGACCGGCTGCGTCACGGGCTGGGAGCCCTTGATGGTGCGGTAGATGTTGTAGACCATGATGAGCGAGCCCACGAGGAAGAGGGCGCCGCCGAAGGCCCGGATGACGTAGTAGGGATGCATGGCCTCGACCGTTTCCGCGAAGGAGTAGACGAGGAAGCCGTTGGCATCATACTCGCGCCACATCAGGCCCTGCATGATGCCGGACACCCACATGGCGGAGGCGTAGACAACGATGCCCAGCGTGGCGAGCCACACGTGCCAGCTGACGAGGCGGAGTGAGTAGACCTCCTTCTGGCCGTAGAGCCTGGGGATGAGGTGGTAGAGGCAGCCCATCGAGATCATGCCGACCCAGCCAAGCGCGCCGGAGTGCACATGACCGATGGTCCAGTCCGTATAGTGCGAGAGCGAGTTGACCGACTTGATCGACATCATCGGGCCTTCGAAGGTCGACATGCCGTAGAAGGCGACCGAGATCACCATCATGCGCAGCACGGGGTCGGTCCTGAGCTTGTCCCAGGCGCCCGACAGCGTCATCAGGCCGTTGATCATGCCGCCCCAGGAGGGCATCCACAGCATGATCGAGAACACCATGCCAAGGGTCTGCGCCCAGTCAGGCAGAGCCGTGTAGTGAAGGTGGTGCGGACCCGCCCAGATATAGAGGAAGATCAGCGACCAGAAATGCACGATCGACAGCCGGTAGGAATAGACCGGGCGGTTGGCGCGCTTCGGGATGAAGAAATACATCATGCCGAGGAAGCCCGCGGTGAGGAAGAAGCCCACCGCGTTGTGGCCGTACCACCACTGGGTCAGCGCGTCCTGCACGCCCGAGAACATCGAGTAGCTCTTCGAGCCGAAGAACGACACGGGGATCGCCAGGTTGTTGACGATGTGCAGCATGGCAATCGTCACGATGAAGGCGAGGTAGAACCAGTTGGCCACGTAGATGTGGGGTTCCTTGCGCTTCAGCAGCGTGCCGAAGAAGACCAGGAAATAGGCCACCCACACGACGGTGAGCCAGAGATCCACATACCATTCGGGCTCGGCATATTCGCGGCCGTTGGTGACGCCGAGCAGATAGCCCGTGGCGGCCAGCACGATGAACAGCTGATAGCCCCAGAACACGAACCAGGCGAGGTTGCCGAGCGCCAGCCTGGTGCGGTTGGTGCGCTGGACCACGTAGAAGGAGGTGGTGAGCAGCGCGTTGCCGCCGAAGGCGAAGACCACGGCGGAGGTGTGAAGGGGCCTGAGCCTGCCGAAGTTGAACCATGCGAGGTCAGGGTTCCAAGCGGGATAGGCCAGCTGCAGCGCCACGACGAGGCCGACGAGGAAACCCACCACACCCCAGAACACGGTGATGATGGCGCCCCAGCGCACCACATCATCCATATAGCCGGACGTGTCCCTGGCGGGCTGGCCGAAGCTGCGGGCCTTGAAGATCAGCGCCAGGATTGCGGCAGCCGCGAAGATGAACATGTGGATGGCGAAGGGCATGTCCTCCGCCTTCGCGCCCATCGAGATGGCGAAGATGGCAAGGACGCCCCAGAGCGCCATCATCGCCATTGACCCGCCTCCCGAGGGTGTTCTCGTTAGAACGCGTGTGTCAGCCCCCATATGAGACCCCTTTCTGAAGATAATCTGCATCAACGAATGCGTGGGCCGGGAGACGGGGGCATTGACCTGAATCAATCGGGGGGAGCCCCGGGCTTGATTCGCCCGAGGTTCGGGCAGATCATGCCCGCCGTGATCGGGGAGTGGAGCATACTGGCCGCTGGCCTGCTGTATCTGGGCGCGCTGTTCGCCGTGGCGACCTATGGCGACCGGATGGCGCTCACGTGGAATGTGCGGACCGGCAGGCCGCTGATCTATGCCCTGTCGATTGCCGTCTACTGCACCTCCTGGACTTATTTCGGCTCCGTCGGCATCGCCTCGCGCAGCGGGCTGGACTTCCTGCCCATCTATCTCGGGCCGATCCTGGTCTTCCTGCTGGGCTGGAAGCTTCTCGAGATGATTGCCCAGCTGACCAAGCGGCACAACATCGCCTCGATCGCCGACTTTCTCTCGGCGCG
>CAIYXE010000391.1 GCA_903930095.1 uncultured Hyphomicrobiales bacterium | reverse complement strand
TGGCCTCGTCATACCACCAGGTATCGATAATGCCACGGTCGTATTTGGGCTTGATGGCGGGCCTGCCGAACTTGTCCCAATAGGCCAGCCAGTGGCTGCCCTTGTGCCAGTTGGGCACCCAGAACCGCTCCGCCCGCAGCACCCGGTCGAGTGCGCGGCCGGCCACGTCGAGCTCTGCGCGCGTCCCGGCCTCCACCACCTTGTCGATCAGCGCGTCGATTTCGGGCGAGGCGACGCCCGACATGTTGAACGTGCCGGGGCGATTGGCTGATTCGGAACCGAAGAAGATGCGCAGGCCGTCTCCCGGCGTCAGCCCGGCCATGAAGCGGCTGGAGATCACGTCGAAGTCGTAGCTCTCGATGCGGGACTGGTATTGCGCCTCATCCACCGTGCGGATCGTTGCATTGACGCCCAGGAGCTTCAGGTTCTTCACATAGGGCCCGAGAATGCGCTCGAAAACGGGGCTGGTGATCAGGAACTCGATGTCGAGGGTCTCGCCCTTGGCGTTTCTCCTCACCGTGCCATCCTGCGCCCAGCCCGCCTCGTCGAGAAGCCGGGAGGCCTCGCGCAGCAGCTTGCGGTCCTGGCCCGATCCGTCTGACACGGGCGGCACCACGGGCTCGCCGAACACTTCGGGCCGCAAGGTTTTGCGGAAGGGTTCGAGCAGTGCCAGCTCGTCCGGCGGCGGCAGTCCCTCGGCCTTCAGCGGCGAAAGTTCGAAGAAGCTCGCCGTCCTCTTGTAGAGGCTGAAGAACAGGTTCTTGTTTGTCCATTCATAGTCGAAGGCCAGGTTCAACGCCTCGCGCACGCGGATGTCCTGGAACATCTCGCGCCTCAGGTTGAAGAAGAAGCCCTGTGCGCCTGAGGGCGTCTCGTCGGGCAGTTCCACCCTGATCACCCGGCCATCGTTCAGCGCGGGAAAGTCATAGGCGGTTGCCCAGTCGCGAGAGGTGAACTCCTCGCGCAGGTCGAGCTTGCCCGCCTTCAGCGCCTCGAAAGCCGCCGTGCGCTCGCGGAAATACTCGAAGCGGATCTCGTCGAAGTTGAAGCGGCCCTTGTTCACGGGCAGGTCCTTCGCCCAATAGCCGTCACGCCGTCCATAGGCCACGAACTGGCCGGGCTGGAAATTCTTGACGGCATAGGGCCCGGAGCCGAGCGGCGGCTCCAGCGTCGACTTCGTGAAGTCTACCTTGGCGTAATAGGCCTTGGAGAAGATCGGAAGCTCCGCCACCGTCAGCGGCAGGTCGCGCGTGCGCTCGCCCTTGAAGCGGTAGCGCAGCTCCAGCGGGCCCAGCACCTCGCAGGCCTCCACATCGCGGATGGTGATGCGGATGCGCTCATGGCCTTCCGTCGAAAGCAGGCGGAAACTGTCACACACATCCTCCGCCGTCACCGGCGTGCCATCTGCGAACTTCGCTTCCTCGCGAAGCGTGAAGCTCACGCTCATGCGGTCATCCGCGATCTCCGCCGTCCTCGCCACCAGGCCATACATGGCGTCGGGCTCATCCGCCGCGCGCGCCATCAGGCTGTCGAACATCAGGTCGAACCCCTGCGCGGGGTCGCCCCGCAGGATATAGCCGTTGAAGCTGTCGAAGGTCTCGATGGCTGCGGGCCCGATCAGCGAGATCGTCCCGCCCTTGGGCGCCTCCGGGTTCACGTAGTCGAAATGCGTGAAGTCCGCCGGATATTTCAGCTCCCCGAACACCGATATGCCGTGGCGCGGCTCGGCTGCTGCTGCCGCAGCGAAAAGCCCGCAGGCCAGAAACGCCGTCCCGATGCGCTTCACTTGGCCGCCACCTTTTTTGCCTTCTCTTCGTCCCACCACCACACGCTGGGGAAGCCGGTTGAAAGATCGGGCAGCCGCTCCGGCCTGCCGAACCGGTCCCAGCGCGCGGTGCGCTGGAAGTTCACATACCACATCGGCACCACATAATGGCTCCAGATCAGGGCGCGGTCCAGCGCCCGGCAGGCAGTGACAAGGCTGTCGCGGTCGGGTGCGAAGATCAGCTTCTCGATCAGCGTGTCGATCGCCGGATCGGATATGCCGATCAGGTTGCGGCTGCCTTCGCGCTTGGCCGCCTCGCTGCCCCAGAATTCGCGCTGTTCATTGCCGGGCGACAACGACTGTGCCCAGCTGCCTGCCACCACGTCGAAATCGAAGGTCTGCGTGCGGCGTTCGTATTGCGCGCTGTCCACCGTCTTGACGGTGACGCCGATGCCCAGCAGTTCAAGCTGCTGCTTGTAGGGAAGCGCGACGCGCTCGAACAG
This sequence comes from uncultured Hyphomicrobiales bacterium, assembly GCA_903930095.1. Classification (GTDB taxonomy): domain Bacteria; phylum Pseudomonadota; class Alphaproteobacteria; order Rhizobiales; family Aestuariivirgaceae; genus Aestuariivirga. Next base: position 8,544 of record CAIYXE010000391.1, on the reverse strand, counting down.
TGGCGAGTCGAGAAGGATCTCGATGTTAAGCGGCTCGCCACTGGCGTTCTTCAGCAGGGATCGCCCGCCGTCCTGCGTCACCTGCCATCCAGCCTCGTTCAGCAGCCGTGAGGCCTCGCGCAGGTTCTTGCGCCGGTTCTGCGGGGTGTCGTTCATCGGGTTGGCGTATTCCGCAGTGAACACCTCCGGCGGAAGTTTGTCCTTCAGCGGCTCGAGGATCGCGAGTTCGGCGGGCGAGGGCAGCCCCTTCGCCTCCATATCGGAATTGTTGAAATAGCTCCGTGAACGGACATATTGCCCGTAGAACAGGTTCTGGTTCGCCCATTCGAAGTCAAACGCAAGGTTAAGCGCCTGGCGCACGCGCACGTCCTGGAATTTCGGGCGGCGGGTGTTCATGGCCCAGCACTGCATGCCATTGACCTGCCTAAGGCTGATCTCCTCCTTCACCACCCTGCCGCTGGTGATGGCGGGGAAGTCATAGCCCGTCGCCCACATCTTGGCGGATGTCTCGGTGCGCCAGTCATACTGGTCGCCCTTGAAGGCCTCGAAAGCCACGTTCGCGTCGCGGAAGTAGATGTATTCGATCTCGTCGAAATTGTCCTGGCCAGCACGCACGGCCAGGTCCTTCGCCCAGTAATCGGTGACACGCTTCATCAGGATCGAGGCGCCGGGCTTCACGTCTGACGCCACATAGGCGCCGGAGCCCAGCGGAACCTCAAGCGTCGTCTCCTTGATGTCGCGCTGGCGGCCTTGCGCGTCTTTGCCGGTCCACCAGTGCTTCGGCAGCACCGGCAACTGGCCGGTGATCAGGGGAAGCTCGCGGTTGCCCGTCTGCGAGAAGGTGAAGGTCACCTCCTGGTCTCCCGTCTGCTCCGCCTTCGCGATGTTCTTGTAATAAAAGTTAAAGGATGGATTTGCCTCGCGCAGCGCCTGCATGGACCAGATCACGTCCTCTGGCGTCATCGCCTTGCCATCGTGGAAGCGCGCTTCCGGCCGCAGCCGGTAGACCACCATGGAGCGGTCCTCGGGGTGCCACACGGCACTTGCCACCCGCCCGTATCCGGTCGACGGCTCGTCGAGCGAGGAGACGAGCAGCGCATCGTTCAGCACCGCGCCCCCCGCCTCACCCTTGAAGGTGTAGGGGTTGAGATTGTCGAAGGAGCCCACAATGCCGAGGCGCACCCGGCCGCCCTTGGGGGCCTTGGGGTTCACATAGCCGAAGTGGGTGAAGTCCGGCGGGTATTTCACATCCTCGAACAGCGTCAGCGCGTGGCGGAACGCACGGTCCTCGGCATGGGCGATCTGGATGCCCACGATCTTTGCGGCAGGGGCGAGGCCTGCCAGCTTCAGCAGGGTGCGGCGGGTGATGGACATGGGATTTGCACTCTCCAGGCGTATGTACTTAGTTAAGCAACCCGGCCCACAAAAGAAAACACCGGCAAGCAGCTTGCCGGTGTTAAATCTTCGTGAGCTTTGCGGCCTTTACGGGGCAGGGAAGGGCACGGGCGCGTCAGACAGGGTGGCCAGATAGGCCAGAAGGTTGGCGCGGTCGGCTTCCTTCTTGAGGCCGCCATAGGCCATCTTGGTGCCCGGAACGGCCTTCTTCGGCGCGAGAAGGAACTCGTTCAGCGCCGCATAGTCCCAGGGCTTGTCCTTCAGCGCCGCCATGGCCTCCGAATAAGCGAAGCCTTCATGCACGCCATGCGGGCGTCCCACGATGCCCCACAAATTCGGGCCCACCTTGTTGGGACCACCGTTCGACGGGTCATGGCAGGCTGCGCAGGCCTTGAACACCGTCTGGCCCTTGGCCGCATCGGCGGAGGCAAGCAGGGTTCCCAGCGAAACGGCGGGCGCCTCCTCGGCGGCGGCTTCCTCGCCGGTGCCCTCGGCCTCGGCCACTTCGATGGCGAAGCCCGGCTTTTCGGGCGCATGCGGGTGGTAGATGATGCCGGCCAGCTCACTGAGGCCGAAAACCAGCAGCGCCGTTCCCAGCACGGCGCCCGCAATCTTGTTGAATTCAAAACTATTCATGGAGGATCAGACCCCTTGAGCCGTCATTCGGGCGCGGAAACTAGTGCTTTCTCGAGGCCGCCGCAATAGTATAAGGGTGATTGTATCATTTTGCCGCGCCTTACCGTAAACCCATGATAGATAAACAGAATACCATCGTTGTGATCCCTGCCCGCATGGCCTCGACCAGGCTTCCGGGCAAGCCCCTGGCTGACATTCACGGGCTGCCGATGATTGTCCACTGCTGGAAGCGGGCGGTGGAGGCTGATATCGGCCAGGTGCTGGTGGCCGCCGCCGAGGTCGAGATCGCGGATGCCGTCCGCTCCCGCGGGGGTGACGCCATCGTCACGAACCCGGCGCTGCCCTCAGGCTCAGACCGGATCGCCGAGGCGCTGGCACTGCGTGATCCGCAGCGCCGCTTTGACTATGTGGTCAATCTCCAGGGCGACCTGCCGACCATCGACACCCTGTCGATCCGGCGCTGCCTTGCCGGTCTCCTCAACGAGGCCGCCGACATCTCCACCATCGCCGCGCTGATCGACGATGCGGAGGACGTGGCCAACCCCAACATCGTCAAGGCCATCTCTCCCTTGAGCGAGCAGCGCGAGGTGGCCTTCGCGCGGGACTTCGTCCGCAACGCCGGGCCGGAGCACCAGCCGCCCTTCTGGCATCACATCGGCCTCTATGCCTACCGCCGCCCGGTGCTGGAGCGCTTCGTGGCACTCCCCGTCAGCGCGCGCGAGGCGGAGCGCAAGCTCGAGCAGATGCGCGCCCTCGACAATGGCATGCGCATCGTCGTGGTGCGTGTTGACACCGTACCGCTCGGCGTCGATACGCCTGAGGATCTCGAAACCGCCCGCCGCATGCTGAGGAAATCCTGATGCCCCTGAAGATCGCCTACCAGGGCGAACCCGGTGCCAATTCGCATATCGCCTGCATCGAAGCCTATCCCACCTGCGAGCCCATGCCCTGCGGCACCTTCGAAGACGCCTTTCAGGCGGTGGCGGACGGGGAAGCCCAGCTTGCCATGATCCCCATCGACAATTCGGTGGCGGGCCGCGTGGCCGATATCCACCACCTGCTGCCGCGCTCCAACCTCTACATCATCGGGGAACACTTCCTCCCCGTGCACCACCAGCTGATGATCGTGCCGGGAAGCGATGCGTCCGCCGTCAGGACGGTGCACAGCCACGTCCATGCGCTGGGCCAGTGCCGCAGGGTAATGCGTGAGCTTGGCCTCAAGCCCGTGGTGGCGGCCGACACAGCCGGCGCTGCGCGTGAGCTTTCTCAGTTGCGCGACCCCTCCCGCGCCGCCATCGCCTCGCGCCTTGCAGCCGAGATCTACGGCCTCCACATCATGCGGGAGAACATCGAGGACGAAAGCCACAATACCACGCGCTTCGTCGTGCTCTCCGCCACGCCACAGGATGCCGAGCCCGAGGACCAGCCCGTCATCACCACCTTCGTGTTCCGGGTGCGCAACGTTCCCGCCGCCCTCTACAAGGCCATGGGCGGCTTCGCGACGAACGGCGTCAACATGACCAAGCTCGAATCCTACCAGATCGAGGGTCAGTTCTCAGCCACCCAGTTCTATGCGGACATCGAAGGCCACCCCTCCGAACGCAACGTGCGCCTCGCCATGGAGGAGCTCGAGTTCTTCACCAGCTATCTGCGTGTTCTCGGCATTTACAAGGCCTCGCCCCACCGCGCGGAAATCGCCAAGCGCATGGAGATGGCGTGATTTCCTCCTTCTCCCATCGGCTCCGCCGGCGGGAGAAGGGATTGCCCTCAACCCTCCAGCGCCACCCGCACCAGCTCATGGGCGATGGCATAGGGGTTCGCCGCGTAGAGCCCGTCCGGGTGCGTGCGGTCCATCATCATGCCCGCCTCCTTCGCACTGAACCAGCGTGCCTCCTCGAGTTCGTTTTCGTCGAGCACGATCTCGCGGGTGGTGGCCTCGCCGATCAAGCCGATCATGAGGTTTGACAGAAACGGCCAGGGCTGGCTCGTCACGTAGCGCACCGCGCCCACCCGCACGCCCGCCTCCTCGAACACTTCGCGCCGCGCTGCGTCCTCGATCGTCTCGCCCGGCTCGACGAAGCCCGCGAGTGCGGAAAACATGCCCGGCTTCCAGGCCTTCTGCCGGCCGAGAAGGATGCTGCCCTCATGCCGCACAACCATGATGGCGACGGGGTCGGTGCGCGGAAAATGGTCCATCCCGCAGGATGGGCAATGGCGGCGGTATCCGGCATCTGCGATCTCCAGCCGCGCGGCGCAGTTTGAGCAGAAGTTCCGCCGCTCGTGCCACTGGATCAGCGAGCGCGCCTGCGCAAGCAGACCCAGCTCCTCCGGCGGCAGCGCCTCCTCCAGAGCCAGGCTCCTCAGGTCCCGGAAGCCCTCCGCCGGCTCCGCCTTGCAGGCGAACCATGGCGCGCCCGCCGAATCGAGGCCGAGGAAGACGGTCAGCTCCGGCATCGGCCCCAGTTCTGTCGCGAGGCGGCCGCCGTCGAGGAGGGTGGCATCGCCCGCGATGCGGACCAGCTTGGCATCGCTGCGCTGCCGGAGTTCCGCCAGCCAGGCGGCATTCGGCCGGTCATTGGCGCGGCGGTCCAGCCTGTTCATCACATAGGCGAGCGTCATCGAAGGGGTCCACTCATGAAAAAAGCATCCGGGTTTTCACCCGGATGCGCCACATCCGCAAGCCGCTTTCGGGAAAGCTCAGCTGCTGGCCGCCTTGGGCTGGGCGGCCTCGCGCTCCTTCAGCATGCCGTCGACGACGACGACCGTGCGCTCGAGGTCGGCGATGGCGTCCTCGAGTTCCACCCTCTGCTTCCGCAGCGCTTCCAGCCGTTCGCGCATCTTGGTGGAGGCGATGCGCAGTTGCGTCAGCTGCCCGTCGCGCAGGTTGTAGAGGTCGAGCATTTCCTTGATTTCCTCAAGGGCGAAGCCGACCTTCTTGCCCCGCAGGATGAGTTGCAGCCGCGCCCTGTCACGATAGCTGAACAGCCGCGTCCAGCCGCGCCGCGCCGGGTGCAGCAAGCCTTTCTGTTCATAGAACCGCAGCGTCCGCGGGGTCACGTCGAATTCGCGGCAAAGCTCGGTGATCGAGTAGGTACGGTCGCGGTTCGATGGGTCTTTGTCTTCTCTCACTGTCATGATCTCACGCTCCAATCGGAAATGCCGGTTCTTGCCGTTAACCGCACGTATAGGCTCATTCTGCCCGGTGTGTATACCCTTGCGTCAATCCTGGTTGCCACAGGCCTTCCAGGGCAAGGGAATCCTGTCAGGGATCAAGCGCTTAACTGAATCTTTACCAAACTGGTTAACGCTTGGACAAGAAATTCCCGCGCTCTTTTCGTGACCATTTGGTGGAAACCGGCAGGCGGAGCGCTGAAGTCGAGAGAACAAACCATCATGAGACCCGGTGTTCCATGGAGCGTCAAGGGCATAGACCCGGAAGTCCGCGCCGCCGCCAAAAGCGCGGCCCGGCGCGCCCGAATGACCTTGGGGGAATGGCTAAATGGCGTTATTCTCGACCAGAACGGGAATAACGTTGATTCGGTCCTCACCCGTGATAGCCATCCTGAGGTAAGCTTCTTGTCCGCCACCCCGCAAGACACAGACCCGCCATCCATTGGGGGCGTCCTCCGGGACGATCCGCCGCGCAGGCCTGCCGCGGCCCGCCGGGACGACAGCGCCCTCAGGCTTCAGGACATTGCCCGGCAACTGGCCGATCTCGCCCAGAAGGAACGCCAGTCCGCGCCAGTCAGGCCGTTTGAGCCGGAGCGCAGCCGCAGCGCGGAGGATGAGGAAGCCTTCGCCCGCCTGCTGGAACGCATCGACGACAACGAGCGCCAGACGGTCGAGGCGCTCACCGCGGTCAACGAGCGGCTCTCGATCATGGGGCAGCAGGTCGCCATGCAGCCGCGCGCGGAAGCTTTCGCCCGGCCGGAGGACGTGCCTGGCTATTCGGCTCTCGAATCGGCGATCCGCAACGTCGTGGAGCACATCGAGATCAGCGAGAGGCGCACCCGCGATTCGCTCAAGGCCATGCAGGACCGCCTGAGCGAGCTGGCGGAGCAGGCCACCCGCCGCCCCGGTGAGGAAGACCAGCCGCGCACAGCACCGGTGATCGCCCAGCTCGAGGCGCGCGTGGCCGAGCTCTCGAACCGTCTGCAGCACACGGAAAGCAGCCTCCAGTCCGCACTGCCCGACCAGCTCCGCCGTGAGCTGGGCCAGATCGCCGAGCGCATCGAGAGCGTCAAGTCCTCCGCCGACCAGGTGGTGAAGCAAGCCCAGACTGCGGCTTCGGGTGTCGCGCGCAGTGAATTGCGGGAAATCGAAACCCGCGTTCTCGCCAGCCTCAGGGAGGCCCAGGCAGCAGCCTCGGCCTCCGCCACTGCCGCACCCGAGATCGGCCAGCTGAAGGGCGAGATCGGCGGATTGTCCCGGCGCATGGACGAAATCAGGGCAAGCTCCGCCACCGAGCGCGATCTTCATGCGCTGCGCCTTGCCGTGGAGCATCTCTCCAGCCGGGTTTCCCAGGCGCCTGAACATCACCCCCTGGCCGATGTGGACCGGCGGCTGGACGAGCTGGGCCACAGGCTTGACCAGGTCGCGGCGGCAACGGGCGGCGCGGCGCATGTCATGGACATCGAGGCCCGCATGACCGAAATCGGCCAGCGTGTGGAGCAGGCCATGGTCCACCAGGCCGATCCGCAGGCCATGGCCCTCATCGAGCAGTCCATCACCGCACTGGGCGAACGCGTCGGCCGCACCGAGGATCAGCTGCGCCACATCGAGACCATGGAGCACGCGATCCAGCAGCTCTATGGAAGCCTTGAGCAGAGCAGGGAGCACACCAATCAGGCCGCGGAGGAAGCGGCCAGCCGCACCGTGGAGCGCATGTTCGCGTCAGGAACGCCGAACGAGCGCTCGCCGGAGCTCATGGCGCTGGAAGAGGGGCTTCGCGCCGTGCGCGAGAGTGCGGCGGGGGCTGAGCGCCGCAACCAGGAAACGCTCGCCGCCGTGCATGAGACCCTGTCGCAGATCGTGGGGAAGATCGCAGAGCTCGAGTCGGGCTCCCCCCGGCCGTTACCCGCGCCAGCCGCTGCGCCGTCATACGCGTCTGAACCGCAACCCGCCGTCCATCAGGGTGCGCCCGCCTACATGCCCCCGCCCGCCGCTGCCACCGTTGAGGCAGAGCCGCTTTCCACCGGGGACGACTTCATCGCTGCCGCCCGCCGCGCCGCTCAGGCGGCCTCCTCGCGGCCCTCGGCCCTGCGGGCGGAATTCGGCCCCGCGGCGCAGCCACAGAAGGCGCCGGGCCGCACATCCGTGCTGGGCCGGATTTATGACCGCAAATCGGTGGATGTTCCCCCGGAGGACAGCGTTTCGTTGCGCCCTGTGGCGCAAAAAGATACCGGCAATTCTGCGCGCCGGCGGCGTCTGCTCCTGGCCGGTGTCCTCCTGCTGGCCGCAGTCTCGGCCTTCGCCTACAACATGCTGGTCAGGAAGTCCGCTCCGCCGCCGTCTCCGTCGAGCGCCATTGAGCAGCCCTCCCAACCGGATGCGGGCGCAACGCCCCAGCGGCTGGGTCTGGTCGACCTGCCGCCGGACTCCATCCGCACCGCATCCCTCGCCATGCTGCCGCCGCCGGAGACCGGAACGGAGGCACTGCGCAGTGCTGCGGTGAATGGCGATGCCGCCGCCCAGTTCATCGTCGCCAGCCGCTACCTCGACGGTATCGGCACCCAAGCGGATCCCGCCAAGGCCGCCTTCTGGTACGGGCAGGCGGCAGCCAGCGGGCTTGCCCCGGCGCAGTACCGCCTCGCCACCCTGCTTGAGCGCGGCAAGGGCATCGCCCAGAATTTCGCGCTCGCCCTGTCCTGGTATGAGCGCGCCGCCCGCCAGGGCAACGTCAAGTCCATGCACAATGCCGCCGTGATCAGCCTCGGCAGCCAGGCCGGTGCGGCCGACTATGCAAAGGCCTTCTCGCTGTTCTCGGCCGCCGCCAGCCGCGGCCTCCGCGACAGCCAGTTCAATCTCGCCATCCTCTATGAAAGCGGCAAGGGCGTCGGCAAGGACGTTGCTGAGTCCGTCTTCTGGTACCGCCTTGCCGCCCTCCAGGGCGACAGCGATGCCGCAGCGCGTGCCGCAACGCTGGCCCAGGGGCTGGGGCGTGCGGCCCAGTCCCGCATCGATCAGCGGCTCGCCGCCTGGACGCCCGAACCCAGTGAGGACGACGCCAATGCCGTGGCAGTCCTTGACGCTGCGTGGAAGGATCCCCAGTCCACGGTGCTCCTCTCCGGCGTGGCGGAGCCCGCCTTGCCCTCACCGCCGAGCGTCGATCTTGTGGCCGAGGCGCAGCAGCTGCTGCTCGAACTCGGCTTTAACGTCGGCGCGCCTGACGGCAAGCTCGGCAGCCGCACCGTCGCCGCGATTCGCCAGTTCCAGGAGCTGTCCGGCCTTGATGTCACCGGTGTGGTCACGCCCGAAGTCGTCGCCGAGATGCGCGAAAGGGCGGGTTGAGCC
>CAIYXE010000390.1 GCA_903930095.1 uncultured Hyphomicrobiales bacterium | reverse complement strand
CGGCACTCTTGCTCACCATCTTCCTGCCGCAGGTGCAACGGGCCACGCGCAAGCTGTCGCCGTCCGCCTTCTTCGTGTTCCTGTCGCTCGTGGCGCTGGGTGTCATGATCTACGCCAAGGACACGGTGCGCATCGCGCAACATGTGCCGAGCAACCAGTCCGCAGGGCAGTCGCTTTCGGCGGGCCAATCGCTGTCGGGAGGCCAGTCCCTCTCTGCAGGCCAATCTCTCAGTTCACAGTCAACGGGCGAATCGCTCAGCGCACAGCCGCCTGCAGGTGAATCGCTGAGCGGCCAGTCCTTGTCCGGCGAGTCACTCAGCGCACAGCCACCAGCGGGTGAATCGCTGGGCGGGCAATCCCTTTCGGGCCAGTCACTGTCGGCAGACGGGGCAGAGGCCAAGGCGGAGCCCCGGGGCACGCCGCTGGTCGTTGCCGCTGTCATCATCGCGGCGGCTTTCTTCCTGCTTTATCTGCTCTATCGCTACCTCAATCTTTATACGTTGGCCTTTGTCGCCGCCGTGGCGCTGCTGGTGCTGGGTTATGGCGTGCATGACAGTGCGCTGCTGGCGCAGGCGGCAGCGCAACAGGCGGCAGCTGCCCTGCCGCCCGTGCCTTTCTTCAGTCTGGCGGCACTGCCAGAGCTCGCGGGTTCGACCGAAGGCTCTGGCTTTGGGGCACAGGCGCTGGCGATTGCGGCTGTTGCCGCGGGCACCGTGCTGTTTGCCAGCATCCTGATCTTCACCACCGTGCCGCAGGCCAACAGCCGCGTCGGCGAAGTTTCGCTGTGGTTCATGGCGGTGGCCGCCGCGGCGGCGATTTTGTTGCTTGCCTATCTCAATAGCGAATTCCTGCAGCGGCAGGGAAGCCTTACCGCCAGCGTGGCGCCGCTGCTGGTGGGGGCGGTGCTGTTCATCGTCACCCTGCCGGGCTTCCAGAAGCGCATCCGCAACATTACGGTGCTGATGATCGCGCTCTTGGCCATCACCGCGCTGGCTGCCACCTTCTTCAGCACCATGGCCTTCAAGCCCGCGGGCGAGATGGCCGCGGCGCCATTGGCCCCGGCGGTGGCGGATGTGTCATTGCCGTCAGCGGCTGTGGCGCTGCCCGATGCCTTCTTCACCCAGGCGCTTGCCATTCTGGTGATCGCGGTGGCGGGCTTTCTGCTCACCATTCCGCGCGTGCGCCGCCATGTGCTGGGCGGCATCCGCCTCGACAATCGCGTGGCGAGCTATACCTACATCAGCATCTTCATCGGTATTGCCGCGGTGGCGGGTCTGGGCGCGCTCTTCGCCATCAACGGAATTGCCTTGTGGAAGTTCATTGTCGCTGTGCTGGCGGCATTCATCGGCGCGCGCTTCTTCCTCTATTTCCTCTTCGACTTCCGCCGCCGCGGTGGTGTGGGCGGCGGCATGGCGCTGGGCCGGCACGTGGGCTCTGATACGGGAGAGCAGGGGGCATGAAGCGCGCGGCTGTCCATAATTTCTCGAAATGGCTGGGCTTCCTCTTCGCGGCATTGGTGGCGGCGGTAGCCATCATCCTCGGCATCTATGAGGAGGTGCCGGGGCAATACATCTTGTTCTATGGTACTGCGACCTTCGCCATCGTGCTGTGGGGCTGGCACCACTTCTCGGTACGCTGGGTCTATGGCGCGGACGGCCTGGCGCTCGACTCCGTCAATGCGCGGCGCGGCGAAGATCCTGCACCTCCGGCCGATGAAGACATCTCGGCCGCACGCTTCGCGCGGCGGTTGGTGATCAGCTACAAATACGTGGTCATCGCCGTTCTTGCACTGCTGGCGTTGTTCCTCATCATTTCCTTCTCGGTCGAGAACTTCTACACGGCCCGCAATGTGGGTGCGGCGATCGTGCTGGCGCTGTTCCTTGGGCTTGCGGCCATCGTCAACACGACGGTGAAGGACAATACCAGCGCCTATGTCGGCATCATCGTCTTCATCGGGCTGTTCGCCATCGGCTCACTCATCGTGCCGGGCTTCTTCTCCGGCATCAACGTCAAGTCCATGCTGGTCTTCGCCGCCTTCCTCGGTCTCGCCTGCATCGGACAGACGCTGGTGGCGCTGCTAGGCGGTCTCGACCTGTCGATCCCCTATGTGATCGGGGCGGCCAATGTCGGTTTGCTCTATCTGCTGGGGCTTGGCGTTCCCTCCTGGCTTGCCGTCATCATCATCCTGCTGCTCGGCGTCGCCATCGGCGTCATCAACGGGCTGCTCAGCTTCCGGCTGCAGGGTCAGGCGCTGATCGTGACGCTGGGTGTTGGCTTCGCGGTGGCGGGCGGCACGCAGATCCTCACCAGCATCGGCACCAATTACAGCGGCAACGTGTTCGGCACCGTGCCGGACTGGCTCACCAACATCGCGGCCATGAACGGCCGCACCTTCGGCCTCGACTTTCCGCCCGTCATCGTGATCTGGATCGCTGCTGCCGTGCTGCTGAGCCTTGCCATGCGCAACACCGTCTTTGGCCGCAATCTCTATGCGCTGGGCGGCAGCCGTACCGCTGCCAAGCGCCTGTCGATTTCTGAACATGCTTACTGGGTCGGTGTTTATGCGATCAGCGGCGGTGCGGCCGCCATCACCGGCATGCTGCTCTTGGGCTGGAGCGGCGGCGGCTTCATCGGTGTGGGCAACCAGTATCTGTTCATGACGCTCGCCGCCGTGGTGATTGGCGGCACATCCCTGCTCGGCGGCTGGGGCGGCTATGGCTTCACGGTCATCGGCGTGCTGGTGCTGCAGGTGCTCTCGTCGTTCCTCGTCGGCATCGGCCTCAGCTATGAGGGCCAGCAATTCGTCTTCGGGCTCCTGATCCTGCCGATGGTGGCGATCTATGCCCGTTCACCGCATATCAGGACACGCATATGAGGTTCAGCAACGCCAAAGGCCGAAGGGCCACGCTGAACCGGGGAGGGGAGGCTAATCTATGATGGACTTGCCAAAGCCGGACGACATCGTCGGCATGTCGTTCTGGCTCATCACCATGGCGACGCTGGCGCTTGCCGTGTTCCTGTTCGCGGAGCGGCGCAGGCTGGCGCCGCGCTGGCAGACGGTGATCACGCTTGCCGCCGTGGCCGCCCTCATCACCGGGGTCAGCTACCTGCGCCTGTCGCAGGGCTGGGCGGCCACCGGCGCGGTCGCCACCGCTTCGCGCTTTGCCGACTGGCAACTGACCGTGCCGATGCTGGTGCTGAGCTTCCACTTCCTGCTCGTGGCCACGTCGCAGCCATCGCCCGCACTGTTCTGGCGGCTGCTCGTGTCCTCCGCCGTGCTGGTGGCTGCGGGCTACTTGGGTGCGGCCAACTTCATCAGCCCCACGCTGGGCTTCCTCGTTGGTCTTGCCGGCGGGCTCTACATATTGGGCGAGCTCTATCTGGGCGAGGCTGGGCGGCTCATCTCCGCTTCCGACAACAAGAAGCTGCAATCCACCTACAACGCGCTGCGCCTGATTGTGACCATCGGATGGGCGATCTATCCGCTGGCCTATTTCATGGAATATCTGGGCGGCGGCGTGGATGGTGCGAGCATCAACCTGATCTACAATCTTGCGGACTTCCTGAACCGCATCGCCTTCGGCCTGGTGATCTACCACCTTGCAGCCGGAGAGACGGCGCGGGAGGTGCGGCGATGACCATAAAAACAACTGAACTGAGGGGACATGGACGCGGCCACTGCCTTTCCGCAGCCATGAACAGCGAGGGTTGAGACATGACCGGAACTGACATCATCACAGCCATATTGCTGGCTGGCATCTTCATCGCCATCGTCGTCTACCTGCTGTACTGGCTGTACCGCCTGTCGTCGAAGGACGTGGCCTTCGTGCGCACCGGCTTCGGCGGCGAGCGCGTGGTGATCAACGGTGGCGCGCTGGTGCTGCCCATCATCCACACCATCACCCCCGTTGGCATGCGCACGCTGCGCCTCGAGGTGAAGCGCGCGGGCGAGCGCTCGCTCATCACCAAGAACAGGATGAGGGTGGAGGTGACGGCGGAGTTTTATCTGCGCGTCAAGCCCGATGCGGCATCTGTGTCTCTTGCCGCGCAGACGCTGGGCAAGCGGACCATGGATTCCGAGCAGCTTAAGGAGCTGGTGCAGGGCCGCTTTGTCGATGCGCTGAGCAACATGGCCGCGCAGATGACCATGGATGAGATGCAGAACCGTCGCGGCGAATATGTCAAGGGCGTGAAGGCGCAGGTCGAGGATGACCTGGTGCGCAACGGCCTTGAACTTGAAGCGGTCTCTCTCACCAGCCTTGACCAGGTGAGCATTGAGCTCTTCAACCCGTCCAACGCTTTCGACGCGGAAGGCTTGACGCAGCTGACAGAGCAGATCGAATCCCGCAAGAAGGCGCGTAACGACATCGAACAGGACACCGCGATCCAGATCCGCAGCAAGAACCTGCAGGCGGAAATCGAGTCGCTCGAGATCCAGCGGCGCAGCGAATATGCGCGGCTGGGCCAGGAACGTGAGATCGCCAAGCAGCGCGCGCTGGAGAAGTCCGAGATCGTGCGCGACCGGGCCGAGCGCGAGCGCGAGGCGCAGGAGGCCGAGATCGTCGCCATGGAGGAAATTGAAAAGGTCCGCATCCGCAAGGAAAAGGCGTTGGAAGCCGAACGCTCCATACGCGAGACGACGCTGACCGAGGAGATCGAAACAAGGCGCAAGCACCGCAACGACGTGGAGCGCGAAACCGAACTCGCCATCCTCGCCAAGAACCTGGAAGTGGAACTCCGCGCCCTCGACATCGAGCGTGAGAAGGCCTTCGCCCGGCTGCAGCAGCAGCAGGAGATCGCCACGCGCAAGGCGCTGCAGGAATCCGAAATCGCCGCGCGCGAGGCGGAGGGCGAGCGCAGCGCCGAGGTGGCGCGCATCCGCTCTTCCGAGGCGGTGGAGAAGGCGCGGATCGAGGAGCAGATGGGAATCGAGCTCGAGCGTATCCGCTCCCGTCAGGAGACAGAGCGCCTCGACATCCAGCGCCGCATGGCGATCGAGGTGGAAGACCGCGAGCGCAACATCGCGGTGCTGCGCAAGGAGCTCGAGAAGGCGCAGGCTGAGGCCGATACCGAAGAGGCCCGCGCCAAGGTGGCCGAGGCGATAGAAAAGGTCGTATCGGCGCGCGAGATCGAGATTGCCGAACGCCGCAAGCAGATCGAGCTCATCGAGGCGGCGCGCACCGCGCAGGCAGAAGCCTTGCAGATCACCACGATCTCGCAGGCTCAGGCGGAAGCGGCCGAGCAGCGTGCGGAAGCCGAGCGCTTCTCCTCACTCGCCGCACGTTTGCGCTACGAGGTCGACGCCGAAGGCAAGCGCATGCTCAACGAGGCGGAGAACATGCGCAGCGACGACAATCGCAAGGATGCGCTGCGCATGAAGCTCATCGAACATCTCGAGGGCATCATCCGCGAGAGCGTCAAGCCGATGGAGCAGATCAGCGACATCAAGATCCTGCAGGTCGATGGCATGCCGGGCCTCTCGGGCTCCGGCATGGTCAATGGCAATGGCGCGGGCGGCGGCGGCAGTGGCAGCGACCTCGACGGGCCGGGCCCGGGCGGCGGATCGCTTGCCGACAACATCGTGTCATCGGCGCTGCGCTATCGCGTGCAGGCGCCTTTCGTGGACAAGCTTCTGAACGAAATCGGCATGTCGGGAGGCGACATCACCAAGATCGGCAACCTCCTGAAGTCCGTCGAAGACAAGGGGGATTGACGTGAAAACCAAAGACCAAGCGAACGGCATCGAGAGGGAGCCTGGCCATGAGCGCTGATGTGAAGACCTGGGCGAGCAAGTACAAGTCGCTCACCAACAACGACGAAACCATCCAGGCCATGGGCCGCTACTACACCTGCACCTTCATGTTCGACATGGGCGAGCGCAAGGTGATCGTGGAGATGCATGACGGCAAGGTGAAGGACATCAACACCGATCCGCAGCCGCTGGACGCCTATGACTTTGCGTTGCGCGCCAGCGCGCAGACCTGGCGGGAATTTGCCAAGCCCATGCCCAAGCCGATGTATCACGGGATCTGGGCGGCCAGCTTCCGCAAGGACCTGAAGCTTGAAGGCAACCTGCTGGTGCTGATGCAGAACCTGCGGAATTTCACCGTGCAGTTCGAATTGCTGCGCAAGAGCGGCGTGCCGGTCTGAGTCGGCCAGATAGATCCAGGAGTCAATGAAATGGCAAAGCATTCACCGGTCACCGGCCGCTACGTGACCATCGAGGTAGACGGCCAGGAGTACAAGGTCTTCTACCTGCACAATGGCCAGGGCCAGCCCATCGTCTGCCAGCACACGGCGGGTTGCCATAACCACCAGTGGCGCGGCCTGCTGGAGGATGAGGATATCACGCGGGACTACCAGGTCATCGCCTATGACCTGCCGCGCCACGGCAAGTCCGACCCGCCCCACAACACCGAGTGGTGGACGAAGGAATACCGCCTCACCGCCGATCACTATGTGAACTTCATCGTCAAGCTCTGCGATGCGCTGGAACTGCGGGACCCGATCTTCATGGGCTCCTCCTTCGGCGGCAACGTGGCGCTGCAGCTCGCCCTCCGGCGGCCCGACCGCTTCAAGGCCGTGATCCCGGTCGAGGCGGCGGATCATGCGCCGGGTTTCTTCCTTGACTGGTGGCGGCACCCCCATGCCAACGCCGCGCAGGTTTGCGCCAGTGGTGTATGGGACCTGATGGCGCCGCAGTCGCCTGAGATGGACCGCT
>CAIYXE010000389.1 GCA_903930095.1 uncultured Hyphomicrobiales bacterium | reverse complement strand
CGCAAGACCGTGGGGCTGATGTCGGGCACATCTTCCGAAACCGCCCAGCCGCTGCTCTCGCCGCTCTATTTCGCCTCGCGCGCGCTCGAGCCATATGGCGAGATCGCGGAGCCCGCCGACAGCGCGGCGCTCAAGGCGCTGCTGGACCAGGGCCTCTCCATGCTCGTGCTGGCCGACATCGGCGTGCTGCCCCCTGAACAGCAGGAGATGGTGGCGGGTTGGGTCGAAAATGGCGGCGTGCTGCTGCGCTTCGCCGGGCCCCGCCTTGCGGGCGCCCAGGACGCGCTGGTTCCCGTCACGCTGCGCGAGGGTGGCCGCTCGCTGGGCAGTGCGCTGAGCTGGGAAACGCCGCAGGCGCTGCAGGCCTTCCCCGAGACCAGCCCCTTCGCGGGGCTCACCCCCGATCCGGTGGTCAAGGTCACGCGGCAGGTGCTGGCTGAGCCCGATTCCGAGCTTCCGGCCAAGGTCTGGGCAACGCTCGCGGATGGAACCCCGCTGGTGACGGCGGAAAAGACGGGCAAGGGATTGATCGTGCTGTTCCACGTCACCGCCAATGCCGACTGGTCGAACCTTCCTGTCTCTGGCCTCTTCGTCGAGATGCTGCGCCGCGTGCTCGACCTTGCCCCCTCAGCCGGCGGCGGTGCCGCACCGGCACAGGCCCAGACCGGGGCGCAGGCCTTCGTGCCGTTCCGCTCGCTCGACGGCTTCGGCGAGCTCGCTGACCCTGCGCCCGACGTCCAGCCCATTGCAGCCGCGGCGATCGACAAGGCGGTGGTGAGTGCCGCAACCCCCGCCGGCCTCTACCGCCGGGGCCTGCAGGAGCGCGCCCTCAACATCACCCGCAGCGGCGATGCGCTGACGCCGATCTCGGGCCTTGCCTCCACCGTCACGCTGCGCCCGCTTGCCCCCCTTCCGGCACTCGCCCTGGCACCCTATGCCTTCGCGCTGGCCATGATCCTGTTCCTCGCCGATTGCCTTGCAGCACTGGTCCTCGGCGGCGGCCTCAACCGCCTGCGCCAGCGCCGCGCCGCCGCGGCGGCGGTTGGCCTCTTGCTCGTCCTGGCCTGGCAGCCCCCGGCCCATGCCCAGGCCACGGACGACTATGCGATGCGCAACGCGCTCGAAACCAGGCTCGCCTATGTCATCACGGGGGATAAGGCACTGGATGAGGTGAGCGAGCAGGGCCTCAAGGGGCTCGGCGCGATCCTGGGCGAGCGCACCTCGGTGGTCACGGGGGAGCCCGCGGGCATCAACATCGAGCGCGACGACATCGTGTTCTTTCCGCTGCTCTACTGGCCGGTGAAGCCCGACGCGACCGTTCCTTCCGATGCAGCACTCGCCCGCATCGACGCATTCATGAAGGGCGGCGGCACCATCTTCTTCGACCTGCGTGAGGATGGCGCGGGCGCCGACGCGCTGACGGGCGGCGCCAGTGCCGCCTCCGATGCGCTGCGCCGCATTCTGGCGAAGCTCGACATCCCGCCGCTGGAGCCCGTGCCGGACACCCATGTGCTGACCAAGAGCTTCTACCTGATGGACCGCTTCCCCGGCCGCTACGCCGGCGGCAAGCTGTGGGTGGAGCGCACCGACAGCGAGGGAGCATCGTTGGGCAACACGGACGGCGTCAGCGGCATCATCATCGGATCCAACGACTATGCCGCCGCCTGGGCCATGGACGAGAACGGCCAGCCGATCTTCGCCTCGGTCCCGGGCGCCGACCGGCAGCGGGAATTCGCCTTCCGCACCGGCGTCAACATCGTGATGTATGCGCTGACCGGCAACTACAAGGCCGACCAGGTCCATGTGCCGGCCCTGCTCGAGAGGCTCGGCCAATGAGTTCCTGGAGCATCGGCTTCGACCCCGTGCTGCCCTGGGCGGTCATCGCCGTCATGGGCGTGCTCGGCCTCGTGCTGGTTGCAGCGCTTGCCCTGGCGCGCACCCGCGGCGCCCTGCTGCGCGCCCTGTCGCTGGCCATCCTGCTTGCCGCCCTCGCCAACCCGACGGTGCGCAACGAGGAGCGCGAGCCGTTGACCGACATCGCGGTTGCGGTGATCGACCGCTCGCTCAGCCAGGAAAGTGCCGGCCGCAGCCCCCGCACGGCCGAGGCGGAGGCGGCGCTGAAGGCGGCGGTCGCCCGGCTGCCCAACACTGAACTGCGCACCGTCGAGGTGAAGTCCGGCATCAGCGCGGAGGACGACGGCACGCGCGCCTTCGAGGCGCTGAACCGCGCGCTGGCCGACATTCCGCCCGAGCGCTTTGCCGGCGCCATCATGATCACCGACGGGCAGGTGCACGATGCGCCGCAGGACGCGGCGAAGGCCAACCCCGGCGGCCCGCTGCACGCCATCATCACCGGCTCGCGGAGCGAGAAGGACCGCAAGGTGGTGATCGAGAAGGCCCCGCGCTTCGGCATGGTGGGCCAGGAACAGACGGTGAGCTTCCGCATCGAGGAAGCAAACGGCCCCGGCCAGCCGGTGAGCGTGTCCATCGCCGTCGGCGGCGGCGCGCCCGAGAGCTTCACCGTGCCGCCGGGCCAGACCTTCGACATCCCCGTCGCCATCGGCCACGGCGGCCAGAACATCGTGGAGATCACCGCCCCGCCGCTGGAGGGCGAGATCTCGACCCAGAACAACCGCGCCGTCACCGTGATCGAGGGCGTGCGCGACCGGCTGCGCGTGCTGCTCGTCTCGGGCGAGCCGCACCCCGGCGAGCGCTCCTGGCGCAACCTGCTCAAAGCGGATGCCTCGGTGGACCTCGTCCACTTCACCATCCTCAGGCCACCGGAGAAGCAGGACGGAACGCCGACCAGGGAACTTGCCCTCATCGCCTTCCCGACGCGCGAACTCTTCATCGAGAAGCTCGACGAATTCGACCTCGTGATCTTCGACCGCTACCGGCGGCAGACGGTGCTGCCCGCGGCCTACATGGCCAACATCGCCCGCTATGTGGCCGATGGCGGCGCGGTGCTGATTGCCTCGGGCCCCGACCTCGCGGACGAGGACGGCCTCTACTACACGCCGCTCTCCGACATCATCGCGGCAGCGCCCACGGGCGAGGTGCTGGAAGGCCCCTTCAAGCCGGAACTCACCGCGCAGGGAAAGAAGCACCCGGTGACGCGCGGACTTCCGGGTTCAGGCGGCGACAGCCCAAGCTGGGGCCGCTGGTTCCGCCTCGTCGAGACGACCACCAGCACGGGCGAAACGGTGATGTCCGGCCTCGACGGCAAGCCGCTTCTGGTGCTGGCGCGCCAGGGCGAGGGGCGCGTGGCGCAACTCCTCTCTGACCAGGGCTGGCTGTGGTCGCGCGGCTTCGAGGGCGGCGGTCCGCAGACCGAACTGCTGCGCCGCATGGCGCACTGGCTGATGAAGGAACCCGACCTCGAGGAGGAAGCCCTCGAAGGTAACCAGCGCGCCGGCAACCTCGTCATCGAGCGCCGCACCATGGCGGATGCGGTCGAGCCCGTGACGGTGACGCTGCCTTCGGGCAAGACCGAAACGATCACGCTCAACGAGGTGGCGCCCGGCCGCTTCCAGGGCTCTCTCCGGGTGACGGAGGCAGGCCTTCACCGGCTCTCCGACGGCAAGCTCGTATCGGTCGCGGCCGCGGGAAGTGCTGACGCGCGCGAGATGTCGAGCCTCGTTGCCACGGCGGCGGTGCTTGCCCCCGCCGCCACCGCAACGGGCGGCAGCGTCAACTGGCTCGAAGACGGCTTGCCGCAGCTCGTGAAGGTGGACCAGGGCCGCCAGGCTGCGGGCAGCGGCTGGATCGGTCTGCGCGCCAACGACGCGCACCGGGTGCTTGCGGTCTCGGACACGCCGCTCTTCGCGACGCTGCTAAGCCTGGGCGTGCTGCTCCTCGCCTTCAGCGCCATGTGGTACCGCGAGGGCCGCTGAGGCCATGCCCGAGGCGCCTTCCAGCGCTCCCGGCTTCAGATCGAGATAGAGGAATCGGCCGGGGTCCACCGGCCCCGGCAGGCTGATCAGCCCCTCCGGAATCTTGCGGAAACCAAGCTTCGCGTAATAGGGCTCATCGCCCACCAGCAGCACCAGCGCATGGCCCTGTGCGGCGGCACGCGCCAGGCCTTCGCGCATCAGCGCAAGGCCGATGCCCAGGCCCTGGCGGTCCGGATGCACGGCGAGCGGCCCGAGGAGAAGTGCTGGCGTTGCCCCCGCGCCGATGGCGAGCGGCCAGAAGCTGATGGTGCCCGACAGCCTGACGCCCGGATCGCGCACCACCAGCGACAGGCCCAGAACAGGGGTGCTGCCCTCACGCAGCCGGTAGGATGTCTTGCCGTGGCGGTTGGAGCCGAAGCTCAGGTCGAGCAGATGCTCGACGGCGTCATGGTCCTGGTGTGTTGTGTCTTCGCAGGCAATGGAACCGCGCATGGTGATGATCTCGGGAACGGGAGGAAGGCTTCGGAGGAGCCCCCGTCAGCCCCTCTGCGCTGCAATCACGTGATGCGCTGGGAGAAAACCGGAGGCCCGTTCAGGCGCGTGCGCCAGCACGCTTGGCGCGGGCTCGTCGTCGCAGGCGGAGATGGTCCATCACGGTCATGGCGGCGGGCCTTACCCTGCGGCAGCAGCAAGGTCAAGGAAAAGCCCAGCCCCTCACCACGCGCGAGAAGGTGGACGGCCTTCGAGCACCTCCGCAAGGCGCCGCCTGGTGCCGCTGGTTGTTCCCTCCGGCAGCGCGGCAGACGGGAAGAACCGCGCCTCGGCGATCTCGAAGCCTGCACTCACCGGCCTTTCGCTGAACCGCCGCAGCACGAAGCAGGCCACATGATCGCCGCGGAACTGGCGGTCATTGAGGAACATGCCATGCAGCAGCGGCTCCTCCTCCGCCACGATGCCGGTCTCCTCCCGGACCTCGCGGACGGCTGCCTCGGCCAGCGCCTCGCCGCGCTCGACGCCGCCGCCGGGCAGCATCCAGCCCGCGGCATAGCCGTGGCGGACCAGCATCACCTGCGCGTCCGCGTCCTTCAGCACCAGCGTGCGGGTACCCAGCGTCATGCCGCGCAGCTGCCGGTAGACAGGGTGCAGCACGGGCTTCGCCACGCGGTAGAACAGGCGCTTCAGTCTCTCGTTCATGCCGCCTCGTTACCGCTTGCCCAGCGCTGCGCCAAGCTTGAGTTCACGCGGAAGCGAGGCTAATCCCTTGACCATGACCCAGCCCATCAGCGTGCGGCCCGTCGGCGGCAAGGCGGACCTCAAGGCCTTCCTCGACCTGCCCTTCGGCCTGTACCGTCAGGATCCGAACTGGGTAGCACCGCTTTACCTGGAGCGGCTGGAACACCTCGACCCCGGCAAGAACCCCTATTTCCGCCATGCCGAGGTGGCCCTTTTCCTGGCGTTCCGGGGAGAGAGGCTGGTGGGGCGCATCTCGGCGCAGTCCTGCCGGCTGCGCGCGGAGCGCTTTGCCGATGGCACCGGCCAGTTCGGCTTTCTCGAGGCAGAGGACGATCCTGCCGTGTTCGCCGCCCTGTTCGAGGCTGCCTCCTCCTGGCTGAAGGCCCGGGGCATGAGCCGCATGCAGGGCCCGTTCAACTTCTCCATCAATGACGAGATCGGCCTGCTGATCGAGGGCTTCGACACGCCGCCCTCGATGATGATGGGCCATGCCCTGCCCTACTACGCCACCCGCCTCGAGGAGCTGGGCTTCACCAAGGCCAAGGACGTGATCGCCTATGACTTCGAGGATCCGGGCGAGATCCCGCGCACCCTGAAGGCCGCCTATGACAGGGCACTGGCCAACCCGGACATCGAGGTGCGCCCGCTCGACAAGAAGCGGCTGATGCGCGAACTCGAGATCATCGTCGCGATCGCCAATGACGCCTGGTCGGAGAACTGGGGTTTCGTGCCCTGGACCCAGGAGGAGATGACCGCACTCGGCAACAATCTGAAGCTGCTGGTAACCGGGGACTACATCGCCATCGCGGAATACAAGGGCGAGCCCGCCGCCATGGCGGTGTCGCTTCCCAACATCAACGACTGGATCCGCGGGCTCGACGGCAGGCTTCTGCCCTTTGGCTGGGCAAAGCTCGCATGGAATCTTATGGGCCGCCCGCCGCGCTCTGTCCGCATGCCGCTCATGGGGGTGAGAAAGGCCTTTCACGGCACGGCGATGGGCGGCGTGCTGGGCATGGCGGCGCTCGCGCGGGTGCGCAGCTACCACGTCTCGCGTGGCACCATGCGGGGCGAGTTGTCCTGGATCCTCGAGGACAACAAGCGCATGCGCCGCATGATCGAGACTTTCGGCGGCCGGGCCTACAAGACCTACCGCATCTATGAACGCGCGATCAGCGGCGGCCACAGGCCATAGACGGAGCGCGAGGGCTTGCGGAGATCAAGCGCGTTCTGGCAGGAACCGGCGCACGCAAAGCCTGACAGAGTGGCCATGACGGATTTCGATTCCCTCGCACATGACGACCAGTTGCCGATCCTGCTCGACCTCGCCAACAAGGCATTGTCGCATTACGACCTGCCTGCGGGCACCATGGCGAACATGCTGAATCTCTCCGAGAACGCCACCTACAAGGTGAATGCACCCGATGGCAGGCGATGGGCCTTGCGCGTGCATCGCGACGGCTATCATTCGCGGCAGGCGATTGCCTCCGAACTGGCCTGGGCCGTGGACCTGCGGCAAACGGGCGTCGTCACCACGCCCAACCCCGTGAAGGGAAAGAATGGCGAGATCATCCAGCAGGTCTCCCACCCACGCCTGCCGCGCCCGCGCAACGTGGTGCTGTTCGACTGGGAGACGGGCGCCGAACCCGGCATCGGCGAGGACCTGTCCGAACCCTTCGAGGTGCTGGGCGAGATTACCGCGCGCATGCATATCCAAGCGCGTCAGTGGCAGCGCCCCTCCTGGTTCACCCGCCTCACCTGGGATTTCGATACGGCGCTGGGTGATGACAACCCTCATTGGGGCCGCTGGCGCGATGGCGTGGGCATGGACGCCGAGAAGGAACGGCTCTTCCAGCGCACCGCCAACCTCATCGGCAGGAGGCTCAAGGCCTATGGCAAGGGTGCCGAGCGTTTCGGCCTCATCCACTGCGACTTGCGTCTGGCGAACCTGCTGATCGACGGCAAGTCGGTGAAAGCCATCGACTTCGACGACTGCGGCTTCGGCTGGTACATGTATGACGCGGCCACACCCGTCTCCTTCTACGAGCATGAGCCGCAGGTGCCGGGGCTGATCGAAAGCTGGGTCAAGGGCTATCGCAAGCAGCTGGTGCTGCCCAGGGAAGACGAAGTCGAAATCCCCACCTTCATCATGCTCCGCCGCATCCTGCTCGTCGCGTGGATCGCGTCCCACATCGAGGCGGAATTCCCCAAATCCCTGGGTGCGGGCTACACCCACGGCACGCTGCCGCTGTGCGAGGATTATCTGCGGAAGTATTCCTGACGTTTCAGTGCGCCCCCGGCCGCCATGCACAGACCGGACGCATGGGTAACGGGTTGTCCGGAAACATGGGTGACACCTTCAGAGCGGCGGGCGTTCGGCTGAGGTGGACGTCGAAGCGGCAGGGCTGACCCGCCAAGGGGCCGTGCCCGCGCGCGCATGATCCTGCCGCAAAAGTGGTTTCCACTTTCGCGGATCATGCTCTAAACGCTCGGAACCCTCAAAAGCGGCCAGCGGAACACGTGTCGGCATTCAGTCTCGCCCATCTCTCCGACCTGCACCTCGGCCCCCTGCCCGCGGGCTCCGCCCGCCGCCACTTCGCATTGAAGCGGACGATCGGGGCAATCAACTGGCGCCTCAACCGGCACCGGGCGCATTCGCCGGCGGTGGCTGCGGCAATCGCGGCGGACATTGTGGCGGCAGCCCCCGACCATGTGGCGCTGACGGGCGACATCGTGAACGTCGCCGCCCATGACGAGTTCACAGCCGCCGGCGCCTGGCTCGACGCCTTCGGCAAACCGGACTGGATCAGCTTCGTGCCCGGCAACCACGACACCTATGTGCGCATGGACTGGAAGCATGGGCTCATGCACCTTGCCCCTTACATGCAGGGCGACATGAAGGTGGGGCTGGCCCAGTCGGGCCCGCAGATCGCGGCACCCTTTCCCTATGTCCGGCTGCGCCGCAACGTGGCCCTGATCGGCGTCTCGACCGCGGTGCCGCAACCGCTGCACCGGGCAGCGGGGCTGCTCGGCCCCACGCAGATCGAATCGCTGGCCTTCCTTCTCTCCGACCTGCGCGAACGCGGCTATGCCCGGGTGGTGATGATCCATCATCCGCCGCTTCCCGGCCTCGCCAAGCCCCGCAAGGCGCTTCTTGATGCAACGGCACTGCGGGCGGTGCTGGAGGCACAGGGGGCGGAACTCGTCCTTCACGGCCACAACCATGAGCACATGCTGAACAGCCTCAACTCCCGCTTCGGCGCGGTCCATGTGGTGGGCGTTCCCTCCGCCTCGCTGATCCGCAGCGCGCACCACCCGGTGGCGGCCTGGAACCTGTACAGGATCCAGCGCCAGGGCGGAAAATGGCTGACGGAGGTCACCGTGCGCTGCTTCGACCCGGTCACGCGGCAGGTGGGCCACTCGACCGAATTCGTCCTTTCTTCCTGAGCACCGGCTGGGCTAGATTACCGGAATGACACGTTCCCACCTCCGCGAAGGCTGAGTCCGGTTGCTCCCCATCATCGACAGGCATGTGCTGAAGCAGGTCTCGCTGCCGCTGGCGGGCGCGCTGGTGATCGGCCTTCTCATGCTGCTGGCCGACCGCATGGTCCGCCTCCTGGACGCGACGCTGGGCAAGAAGAATTCCTTCACCGCCGTGTTCGAGATGCTGGCCTACCTGGTGCCGCACTATCTCGGCACCGCCCTTCCCGCAGCACTGTTCCTCGGGCTCCTGCTGGGTTTCGGCAAGATGTCCGCCAATTCCGAGACGGACGCCTTCATGGCCTCCGGCATCGGCCTCAACCGGATGGCACGCCCGGTGATCGTGCTGGGCGCCCTGCTCGCGGCGCTCTCACTGCTCATCATAGGCTGGGTGCAGCCGCATGCCCGCTATGCCTACCGTTCCGTGGTGTTCGACGTGCAGAATATCGACGTGTTCTATCTGGCGGAGGAAGGCGTCTTCATGCAGGCGGGCGAACGCACCTTCATCATCGACCGGCTGGACCGCGGAAAGAACGCCTTCGAGCACGCCTTCATCTTCCAGGACAAGGGTGCGGAAGGCTCCGAGACGGTGACGGCGGCGCGCGGCGCCTTGCTTGAAAATGCCGCAGGCCAGCGGCCCACGCTGCAACTCGCCGACGGGCACCGCTTATCCTTCAAGGAGCGGCCGGCGGTCACCTCGCCCACGCCAGCCGTGGGCGAGACGACGGAGTTCGCAATCGCCGATACGCCGCTCGGCCGCCTCTCCAAGGACATCTTCCGCCCGCGCGGCGAGGACGAGCGCGAGCTCACACTTCCGGAACTGTTCGCAGCACTCGACAAGCCACCCCCCAAGGCCAGCCGCGAGGAGGTATCCTCAGAGCTGCACGAACGGCTCGTCACCGCGGCCAGCATCCTGATCCTGCCGTTCCTGGCCATTCCCTTCGCGGTGGGCTCCCGGCGCAGCTCGCGGGGTTTCCGCACCGGTGTCGCGCTGGTGCTGATCGTTCTCTACAATGAGATCATCCACAAGGGCGCCTCCGCCTCCAACAACGGCATCGTGTCGCCCTATGTCAGCATGTGGCTGCCCTGGCTGCTGCTGACGCTCTTTGCCGGATGGCGCTACGCCGCAACCTGTTTCACCCTGCGCAACGATGTGGTGAGCAGCTTCATCGACCGCGCGGGGGATGCCGTGTCAGGCCTGCGCCACGCGCTGCTGCGCCGTTCAGGCTGGAGTGCGGCACAATGATGAAGATCATCGGCTGGATGCTCATCCGCATGGTCGCGACCCGCTATGTCGCGATCCTTCTCGGCATCTCCTTCTTCGTGCTCTCGCTCGACCTTCTGGCCAACGCCAAGGACGTGCAGGCGCTGCGCCCGGGAGAGCCCTGGATCCTGATCGACTACATGCTGCACCGCGCGCCGTCCGTCGTCTCGAACTACATGGGCATCAGCATGCTGCTCGCCATGCTGCTGTCGCTGACCGAGCTCAGCTATCGCAACGAGATGGTGGCAATCTGGGCGGCGGGCCTGTCGCCGATCCGCCTGCTGCTCATGCTGTTGCCGCTGGCCTTCGTGGCCGGGGGACTGCAGTTCGTGCTGTCCGACTCCGCCATTCCCGCCACGACGCCGCAACTGCGCGACTGGGGAATCGGCGATTACGGGGCCGACAAGCTGAAGGTGGGCGAGAAGGACCCGATCTGGATGCGCGCCGGCCCTGACATCCTGCGCGCCGGCTCCGCCAATGCCGACTCGACCAGGCTCGAGGACGTGATCATCTTCCGGCGTGACGGCAACGGCCTACTGCGCGAACAGATCTACGCCGCCCAGGCGGAGCTTTCGGGCGGCCGCTGGACGCTCTCCGGCGTGCTCGTCTACTACCGCGACAATCTCCAGCCGTCGCGGCTGGAGACGCTGGTCTATTCGGGGGCCATGAAGCCAGCCCAGGCCGGTGCGCGCTCCGGCGCCCCGGAAGACATGTCGCTCGCCGAGCTCTCCTATTTCATCGAGAACCAGGGCTTCGGGATCAGGCCGGTCTGGGTTTACGAGACATGGGCGCACAAGCGCGTGTCGCTGTTCTTTTCCGGCCTCCTCATGATGGCGCTGTGCCTTCCGCTGGCCACCAGGTTCCGCCGCGGCGGCGGGCTTGGCGTGCTGTTCGCGGCGGGCGTGGGCATGGGCTTCCTGTTCTTCATCGTCGACGGCATTTCCCTCACCATGGGCGAGCTTGGTTTCGTAACGCCATGGCTTGCGGCGTGGTTCCCGCTCGCGGTCTTCGGCTCGCTGGCTGCGGTGCTCACCCTCAGGGCGGAGACGGTCTGAACCATGGTGCAGGTCAGCGGGCAGCCCGCGAGACGCGCCGGGCTGATCGTCAACCCGAGCGCCGGCAAGGGCAGCGGCAAGGGGCTGGCGCTGGCGGCAAGCCTGGCCGGCAGCACGGGAATCCTCATCCGCATCCTGGAGCGCTTCGGACAGCTGGAAGGCTTCATGCGGGAGATGGCGGCAGAGGGGGTGAGCGATCTCTTCATCAGCTCAGGCGACGGCACGATCCAGGAAATCCTCACCCTTGTCGCCGAGCACGGCATTTTTCCCTCCCCTCCCCGGTTCACGCTTCTCCCGCATGGCACAACCAATCTGAGCGCCAACGACATCGGCTTTGGAAGCCATGTGATCGAGCGCCAGGCAGCCTTCCTCAGAAGCCTCGCGGCGCATGACGTTCTGACGCGCCACACCATCCGCTGCGCCAACCCCGGTGACGGGCAGGTGCGCCATGGCATGTTCGTGGGCACGGGTGCTGTGGCGGTGGCCACGCGCTATTGCCAGCAAGCCTTCAACGACAAGGGTGTGAAAGGGCAATGGGCGGTGGCCGGAACGCTGGCCACGGCGCTGCGCAAATACCTGTTCTCAGCACCCGATCCCGACGACACGAGCCGCTTCGACCGGCCCTATCCGATCTCGGTCCGGGCAAAGGGCCGGATCTATACGGAAGGCCCGCAGCTTCTCCAGATGTCGACAACGCTCGACAAGCTGGTGCTCAACACCAGGCCGTTCTGGGGCGGCAAGACGGCGCCGATCCGCACCACGGTGTTTCCCTATCCCGTCCCCTCGGTGGCCCGCTGGATGCTGCCCGTCATGTATGGCGGCGAGGGCCGCACGCCTCCACCCGGGTCGGTGAGTTTCTGCGCGGATCAACTGGAAGTGACATCCAAGGTGATGTTCGTGATCGACGGCGAGTTCTTTCCTCCGCCCACGGATGAACCACTGCGGCTGGAGACGGGTCCGCTGCTCACCTTCGTGCGGGCCTAGCGCCTGCCTCCAGACTCAATAGCTTGCGCAGCTGGTGACCACCTCGATTGTTTGTGAAGGCGAGAGCATGGTCCGCAAAAGTGGAAACCACTTTTGCGACAAGATCATGCTCAAGGAATTGATCTGACCCGTGTTCCCTCACCTCCCCCAACTTCGTTGGGTCCCCTTCCTCTCCCGCGTTGCGGGAGAGGACACTGGGCAAGTTGGCCGCACGCCGCGCTAGCCGTTCGCGACCTTCCTGCCATGACCATGGGCGACGACCGCGCCGAAGAGTTCGATGACCCGGTCAATCTCCGCCTCGCTGTGGGCGGCCGAGACCGAGCAGCGCAGCAGGCACAGCTTGTTGGGCGTGCCCGGTGGCAGCGCGATGTTGACGTAGACGCCCGCCTTCAGCAACGCATCCCACATCGCGATGGTGGATGGCTCGTCCGGGCAGCGCACCGCGACGACGGGGCTCACCACGTCGCAGCCGAGGTCGAGGCCCAGCGCCTTGAAACCGTGGAACAGGCGGGCCGAATTCTCCATCAGCCGGGTCCGGCGCTGGGGCTCGGCGGCCAGCTTGCGGATCGCGGCGAGCGAGGTTGCAACCGAAGCCGGGGAAGAGGACGCCGTGAACATATAGGGCCGCATGGCATAGCGGAGATACTCGAAGTAGGGATGGTCCCCCGCCCCGAAGCCGCCGATGGCGCCAACACTCTTCGAGAAGGTGCCGACGATGAAGTCCACCTCCTTCTCGAGGCCCGCTTCATCTGCAAGGCCGCGGCCATTGGGGCCCAGCACGCCGAAGGAATGCGCCTCGTCGACGAGCAGCTGGAAGCCGTGCTTCTTCTTCACCTCGATGAAATCGGCGAGCGGCGCCCTGTCGCCCAGCATGGAGTAGATGCCTTCCAGCACGACGAGCTTGCCGCCGCCCTCGTCCTGCTCCCCGCGTGACAGGCGCTTGTCGAGGTCGGCCGCGTCATTATGGCGGAAGCGCACCAGCTTTGCGCCTGAAAGCGTGCAGCCGTCATAGATCGAGCTGTGCGAGTCGGCGTCGAGATAGATCGTGTCGCGCGGGCCCGCCAGGCCCGACATCATGCCGAGAGTCGCCTGGTAGCCCGTGGTGAAGACGATGCAGTGCCGGCGGTCGAGGAAGCGCGCGAATTCGCGCTCGAGGTCGTCATGGAGCGCGAAGGACCCGTTGGCGATGCGCGAGCCGGTCGTGCCGGTGCCGAATTCATCCAGCGCCTTCTTGCCCGCCGCGATGCACTCGGCATCGAAGGTGATGCCCATGTAGTTGTTGGTGCCGGCGAGGATCGTCTCGCGGCCGTCGATGATGGCGCGGGTGGGCGAGAGCATCCTCTCGTTGGTCACACCGATGGCATCGACCCCCAGCGACCTCATCCGCGTGTGGCGCTCGGCGATGCCTTTGAGCTTCATCAGCAGGTCCATGTCTCAGTCCTTCTTCACGCGGGCGTCGACGACATTTGCAAGATCCGCGACGGTGCGCGTCTCGGACAGCACGTTCAGCGGAATCTCGATGTCGAAATGGTCTTCGACCTCCATCACGAAATCCATCACCGTGACGGAATCGATGTTGAGGTCGGTCGAGATGTCGGTCGAAGCCGAAAGCACCGTGCCGTTCGTGTTGAACGGTTCGAGCAGCTTGCAGATCCGGTCCTCGGTATCGGTCATCATCATGTCCTTCAGTGTGCCGGGTTTCTATCGGCAGCAGCGCCGCGAGGCAACCATCCGGCCTCGCGGTACCATGCCACGGTCTCCGCGAAGCCCTGTTCGAAGCCGGTCGGATCAGAAAGGCCGAGCGTGCCCTGCCGGCACACCCAGTCAGGGTGATAAAGCTCCGCGACCTTGCCGCGGTTCACGAGGCCGGGCCTTCCGGTGATCCGCGCCAGCGCTTCAGCACCCGCCGCCACCGCCGCCGGAACGGCGCGGGGCAGGAAGAGCGCACGGACGGGCGCGCCGCGGAACGCGCTGGCGGTGCCGATCAGATCCTCCCAGCCATAGCCGCCCGGCCTCCCATCGCTCACCTCGTGAATGCCCTGCTCTGTACCCTCGATTGCCGCAGCAATGATACGGGCGAGATCGCGGGCATGGATCAGGGAGAAGCGCGCCGCGCGCCGCCCGGGAATGGCGGCAAGCGGCCGCGTCAGTTCGCGGATCAGCGGCAGCGTGCCGCGGTCTCCCGGCCCGTAGACGGCGGGCGGCCGGATGATCACGGCGTTGAGTGCCAGATCCTGCCGCGCCACCACCTGCTCCGCCGCGTTCTTGCTTGCGGCATAATGCGACAGCTGCGGTTCGCGCGCGGCAAGCGAGGAGATGTGGACGAAGCGGCCCACCCGTGCTGGCAGCGCGGCCGCGGCAAGCGCTTCGGTGCCCTCGCGGTTGACGCTGAAATAGT
>CAIYXE010000388.1 GCA_903930095.1 uncultured Hyphomicrobiales bacterium | reverse complement strand
CTGCGCCGTTTCCGCCATGGCATCGTCCCATGAGATGCGCTGGAATTCACCGGAGCCCTTGGGCCCCTTGCGCTTCAGCGGATGCATCAGCCGGTCAGGATGGTGGATGCGCTCGGCATAGCGGCCGACCTTTTCGCAGATGACGCCCAGCGTATAGGAGTTTTCCTTCGCGCCACGCACACGGCCGATGGTGCGTTCATCCAGGAGATCGACCTCCAGGGCGCAGGTGGAGGGGCAGTCATGCGGGCAGACCGAGATGCCGGTCTTGATGTTGGGCAGGATGTTCATAGGAGTTAGTATAGAATAACCGTCATGCCAGCGAAAGCTGGCATCCCGCTTGGGGCGGAGAAAGCGGGACCCCAGCTTTCGCTGGGGTGACGGGATGAGGGGTGTAGGGTATGACCGGTTCATGCTCACCATCACCTCGCCGCACAACACCACCTTGAAGCTCATCCGGTCTCTGTCGGAAAAGCGGCACCGGCAGGAGGCCGGGCTTTTCGTGGCCGAAGGCCGCCAGGTGCTCGAGCGCGCCAGGCAAGTGGGCTGGGAGCCCGAATACCTGCTCACCACCACCCATGCTGAACCCTGGGGCAAGGCGGCGCTGATGAAGGTGGACGAGAAGATCAT
This sequence comes from uncultured Hyphomicrobiales bacterium, assembly GCA_903930095.1. Classification (GTDB taxonomy): domain Bacteria; phylum Pseudomonadota; class Alphaproteobacteria; order Rhizobiales; family Aestuariivirgaceae; genus Aestuariivirga. The sequence goes on along the minus strand of CAIYXE010000388.1, from coordinate 20,635 downwards.
GGGAGGCATCAGCGCCCAGAGTAATCCGCCGGGCCAGATCGGCGTGTTCCGCCAGAAATGGGGTACGGTGAAGCCTGAGGGCCTCTGGGTGGCGCTGGAGGACATGCGTGACCCCGGCAACCTCGGCACCATCATCCGCACCGCGGATGCGGCGGGGGCGGCGGGCGTCATCCTCGCAGGGCAATCCTGCGATCCCTTCGCGCCCGACGCCGTGCGCGCCACCATGGGCTCGATCTTCGCCATGCCGCTGGTGAAGCTTGAGCAGACGCCCTTCATGGACCTGCTGCGGGCGTGGCCGGGCGAGAGTGTGGGCACCCACCTCAAGGCTACCGAAAGCTACCGCCGCCCCTACAGGTCACCCACGCTGCTGGTCATGGGAAGCGAGGGCCGCGGCCTGTCGGATGAGGCATCGGCGGCATGCTCCACCCTCGTCCGCATCCCGATGAAGGGCGGTGCGGAGTCGCTGAACGTCGCGATTGCCACGGGGCTGATGCTGTTCGAGGCGCAGAAGCTGTGAGGGATGTCTCCAACCGCGTGACGGATCGATCAAACACCCTGCTCCGGCAACACCCCCACCCCTGCCCCTCCCCACAAGGGGGAGGGGAACTCCCGCAGTGAGCGGAGGTCTGCACGCTGCGCCCGTTGCAGTCTCCCTCCCCCTTGTGGGGAGGGATTAAGGGTGGGGGTACCGCGCGACGGGTGTATCGACAACATGATCCGGCATCACCCCTTCACCTTCACACAAGAGGGAGGGGATTCAGCTCTTCTAAGGGCAGTCGCTGTCGCGCACGAAGCGGGCCTTGACCCAGCCTTTGGTCACCCGGTCGCCGTTGTAGTGGCTGACGGGGCACCAGCGGTTGGCCCAGGGCACGTCCAGCGGGCGGCACTTGGCGTCGAGGTGGATGATGCCGTGGCGGCCGGGCACCAGCACGTCCACGATGCGGGAATCGGCCGAGGGCCGGGACCGCATGTTGAGCGCATCGTTGCGGGCGACGTTCACGACATACAGGCAGCCCGGGCCGGACGTGGCATGGGCGGGCGCGGCAAGTCCGATCAGGCAGAGGGCGGCAAGGGCGAATGTCTTCATGGCAACCTCCCGTATGGCCAGGGCAGTGTGCCAAAGCCGTGATGAACCGCAACTGAATTGCGTCTGATGAGCCCTCCTCACCACCCCCTGCCCGATTTGCCCTTGTAAACAGCCATGGACGGTTGAAGAGGATTGACTGGACCTTGAGCGGCGGCGGGGGTGCGCCTATCCTTTCGCCTGCCTTTGTTTCGGAGAATGTGAATGAAGTCGCATGCGCGTGTGGTGGTTGTCGGCGGTGGCGTGATGGGCGTTGGGCTCCTCTACCATCTGGCGCTGGAAGGCTGGTCGGACATCGTGCTGATCGAGAAGGGCGAGCTGACCTCCGGCTCCACCTGGCATGCGGCGGGCCAGTGCCCGCATTTCAACGGCTCCCTCAACATGACCAAGGTGCATGTCTATGGCACCGAGCTTTATCCGAAGCTCGAAAAGCTCACCGGGCAGGCCGTCTCCTGGCATGGCTGTGGCGGCTTGCGCCTGGCAACCACCGACGAGGAAGTGAACTGGCTGAAATACGTCTACGGCATCTCACGGCTTGCCGGTTATGAATGCGAGATCATCGGGCCTTCCGAGATCAAGCAGTATCACCCCTATCTCGAGACCTTCGGCGTCAAGGCGGCCTTCCGCACCGTGAATGACGGGCATGTGGCCCCGGCCGACATCACCAATGCCATGGCGGCGGGTGCCCGCCAGCTGGGCGCCGAGATCGTCCGCCGCAACCGGGTGATGGACATCAAGCTGCTGCCCAACGGCGAATGGCGCGTCTTCACCGAGCAGGGCACCATCGACTGCGAGCATGTGGTGAATTCGGCGGGCTCCTATTGCGACGTGGTGGGGTCATGGACCGGTCACAACGTTCCCATCGCCAACATGCTGCACCACTACGTGATCACCGAACCGCTGCAGGAGCTGATCGACCTCAAGATGGAACTGCCGGTGGTGCGCGACCCCTATTCCCACGCCTATTTGCGCGAGGAAACGAACGGCGTGCTCGTCGGCCCCTATGAAACCGCCACCGCCCATGTCTGCTGGGACGGCCAGCCGCCGCGCTGGGACTATGAGAGCGAGCTGGAGGCCCCCGAGCTCGACCGCATCATGCCGTGGCTGGAAAAGGCCACGGAGCGCCTGCCGCTGTTCGGGCAGACGGGTGTAAAATCCATCATCTCCGGCGCCATCACCCACACGCCCGACGGCGTCTATCTTTCCGGCCCCGCGCATGGCCCCAAGAACTACTGGATGCATTGCGGCGCCTCGATCGGCATCTGCCAGGGGGGTGGTGCGGGCAAGTATCTCGCCCAGTGGATGGTGCATGGCCAGGCCGAGATCAACATGCGCGAATTCGATCCGCGCCGCTTCGGCAACTGGGCGACGAAGGACTACACGGCGGAAGTCTCCGTCGCCGACTATCACCACATGTATTACTGCTACAAGCCAGCCGAACAGCATGAGGTGGGCCGGGGCCTGCGCAAGTCCTCGCTCTATGACAAGCTGAAGGCCGAGGGCGCGCAATTCGCGCAGATCTTCGGCTGGGAAAGGCCGCGCTGGTATGACAAGTCCGGCGAAGGCGAGGCCTATTCCTACAAGCGCTCCAACTGGTGGAACGCGGTGAAAGAGGAGGCCCTGGCCGTGCGTGAGCGCGTGGGGCTGATGGACCTCTCCACCTTCTCGAAATACGAGGTCACGGGCAAGGATGCCCATGCCTTCCTTGATCGCATCTGCGCCAACAAGATTCCGGCGAAAGACGGCGGCATCATCCTCGGCCATCTGCTGAACGCCAATGGCTTCATCGAGTCCGAGATCACCGTCACGCGTCTGGCGGCGGATCATTTCTATGTGCTCTCCGCCGCCGTCGCCCAGCTGCATGACCTTGACCAGCTGAACTGGCGCAAGCGGGACGATGAGCAGGTGACGATCACCGACGTCACCGATGATTACGGCGTGCTGGTGCTGGCAGGTCCGCTGGCGCGGGAGGTGCTGGGCCAGCGCACGCAGACGGACCTTTCCAACGCATCCTTCCGCTGGCTGACGGGCAAAACCGCAACAGTTGCGGGGGTCGATGGCGTGCGCCTGCTGCGCGTCAACTATGTGGGCGAGCTCGGCTGGGAACTGCATGTGCCGATGGCCGGCATGCCCAAGGTCTTCGAGGCGCTGATGGCTGCGGGCAAGCCCCACGGCATCCGGCTGTTTGGCACCTATGCGATGAATTCGCTGCGCATGGAGAAGTCCTATCGCGGCTGGGGATCAGAACTCACCACCGAGATCGACATGATCGAAGCCTCGATGGAACGCTTCCTCAGGCTCGACAAGGAGAACTTCATCGGCAAGGGCCCGACGCTGTCCAACAAGCAGCGCGGCCCCCGCATGAAGCTCGTCTACATGGAGGTCGACAACACCGATTCCGACTGCGTGGGCAATGAGCCCGTTTATGCGGGCGACAAGGTGGTGGGCGTCACCACCTCCGGCGGCTTCGGCCACAAGACGGGCAAGTCGCTGGCCTTTGCCTATGTGCCGCCGGAAATGACAGCCCCCGGCACGGAGTTCGACGTGCTGGTCTTCACCGAACGCCGCAGGGCCCGCATCATCCCCGAGTCGATCTGGGATCCGGCCAATGAGCGGCTGAAGTCCTAAATCGCGACATGCAGCAGTATCTGGGCGCGGTGACTTTGGTTGTGCCCTCCTATGCGGAGGGGCTGCGCTTCTATGTCGGAAGCCTCGGCTTCACCTGTGTGGCGGACGTGGCACTCTCGCCGGGCAAGCGCTGGGTACTGGTCGCGCCGCCCGGCGGCAGCCAGACCCGGCTGCTGCTTGCCGAGGCTTCGACGGAAGCGCAGGAGGGCGTTATCGGCAACCAGGCAGGCGGCCGCGTCTTCCTGTTTCTCCACACCGATGATTTCTGGCGTGACCACAGGCGCTTCAAGGCCGCGGGCGTGACCTTTCTCGAAGAGCCCCGTTCCGAGGCCTATGGCACGGTGGCCGTCTTCCAGGACCCGTTCGGCAACAAATGGGACCTGCTGGAACCCGCAGGCGGCACACCGTCTTGACGGGATCGCACCGCCCGCTTCTTGGCATCGGGCTCATGCTCACCGCCATGGCCGTGCTGCCCTTCCTGGATGTGATTGCAAAACATCTGGGCCAGCAGGGCGTGCCGGTGCTGCAGATCGTGTGGGCCAGGCTGTTCTTCGGCGCACTCTTCACCCTGCCCTTCGCACTGAAGCTGGCGGGTCGCCGGGGCCTCGTCCCCAACATGCCGGTGATGCACGCCATCCGCGCCTGCTTTCTCATCGCCGCCACAACGTTCTTCTTCTGGGCCCTCCGCTATCTGCCCGTCGCGGACACGCTGGCGATCTTCTTCGTCCAGCCACTGATCGTGACGCTGCTTTCGCCCCTCGTGCTGGGCGAACAGGTCGGGATCCGCCGCTGGTTCGCGGTGGCGGTGGGTTTCGCCGGGACGCTGGTCATCATCCGGCCCGGCTTCGAGGAACTGAATCCGGGTGTCCTGCTGGCGCTGGCCTCGGGCGCCTCGCTTGCGGTCTACCTGCTGCTGACCCGCAAGATCGCGGGTTCGGCGCCAGCGATAGTGACGACCTTCTACACATCACTCATGGGCGCCATGATCATGAGCATCGCCGTGGTCTTCGTGTGGGAAACGCCCACGCCTGCGCAATGGGGGTACTTCGTGCTCCTGTCACTGATCGCGAATGGCGGGCACTACCTGATCATCAAGGCCTATGACCATGGCGAGGCGTCGCTGCTGGCGCCGCTGGCCTACACCGAGATCATCATGGCGACATTCGCCGGTTGGTATTTCTTCAACGACTTTCCGGACGGCTGGACCTTCCTCGGTGTCGGCATTCTCATCGCGTCGGCGATCTACATCTCCTGGCGTGAGCATGTGCGCCGGGTCGAGCCGATCCGGGATTTCGAGCAGCCTTGAGAGTAAGCAGCTACCCTCAGAAGCGTTCCAGGCCGTCGAAGCAGACCTCCGCGGTTCCGTTCATGGTGGGAACTGAGCGGTAGATCATCTCGATCCGGTCGATGCCGCGGTTGTTGCCGGGCAGATCGATGATCCGCGAAACGCCTCCAGGCGGAATGAATTCCCGCACCGGCACCTCGATCCGCGAGCCATTGCCGAAGGTGATCCTGAGATTGAACATCTCGACGGGTGCGCGCCGCACCTTGAGACGGACCGCGGTGAAGCGGCCCTGTTCACGACCCACCTTCAGCGTATCGCGGTCGATCAGGAACTTCACGTCCTTGCAGCCGAGCCGCGCCCACTCCGAGTTGCCGCCACCGCCGCCTCCCGTGCCCTGGACGCCGAAGAACATGATGCGGGCCGGTCCCGTGGCCACGAAATTGACAATGACCTGCTTCAGCCCACGCCGGGGGCTGCCGAGCTCGATCACGCGCGAGGAACTTCCCGCCCGGAACAACTGGCGGATCCGCACATCCTCAGTCTGGCCGTTGTTGTAGACGATGCGGATGTCCTGAACCTCGACATCGCTCTGGCGAACCTCGAAACGGAAACCGCGGAACTCGCCGTCACCGCCGCCGACATTGATCACCTCACGCTCTGGCCGCGCGTCATAGGTGATGCTGCCGATGGGCACTTCGCGGGCCTGCGCGGCACCCGCCGTCCACACGGCAAATCCGACAACGATTGCCGCCATCAACATCATCGAAAAGCGTTTCATTATCAGCCCTCCCCCTGCCTGTTTCATTTGGTTAACCCGGCCAAACGGCCAGCGTCAAGCCGCCGTCAGCCCTCGCCCGGCAGCCCTTCGACCAGAGGCACGAAGCGGACCGCAAGCAGATGCTCGCGGGAGAAGCCTTGTGCATCCCGGGTGATGCGCCAGAGATCCTGGCGGCCCGGGCGCTCCTCGACGGGAAGCACCAGAATGCCACCCATGGCCAGCTGGTCGAGATGGGCCTGGGGCACCTCCCGGGCCGCAGCCGTGACCATGATACGGTCAAAGGGGGCGAAATCCGGCATGCCCAGGGTGCCGTCGCCCACCTGCTGGGTGATATTGCCAAGGCCGAGCCGCCGGAAGCGCTCACCCGCCGTCCCGGCCAGCGTCGCATAGCGCTCGATGGTGTAGACATGCCGCGCCAAGTGGCTGAGCACCGCGGCCTGGTAGCCAGACCCGGTGCCAACCTCAAGAACACGGTGAGAGGGCTCCACCTTCAGCGCCTCCGTCATCAGCGCCACGATATAAGGCTGCGAGATGGTCTGGCCGCAGGATATGGGCAGCGCCTGGTCGGCATAGGCCTGGTCGGAAAACGGTGTTTCGACGAAAGCCTCACGCGGGACATTGCCAACGGCCTCCAGCACGCGCTCGTCGATTATTCCCTGTTCGCGCAGCGACTGGAGCAGCAGGAGCCTGCGGCGGTCCTCCGTCATGGCTGGTCGAAGACGCTCCTCACTGCATCCATGGCTTCAAGCTGGGTCAGGTTCATGTGCAGCGGCGTCACCGAAATGCGGCGGTTGAACACGGCCCAAAGGTCCGTGCCCACGGGCGGGTTGCCGCGCTCGCGCTTGAAGCCCAGCCAGTAATAGTTGTTGCCGCGCATATCGGTGCGCTCGTCCACATGGAGCAGGTTCACGTCGCGCTTGCCCTGGCGCGTCACCTCCACGCCCTGCACCTCGTCGGCGCGGCAATCGGGGAAGTTGACGTTCATCAGCACACCGGGGCCGAAGCTGAGCTTGAGGAGCCTGGCCACGATCGCCGCCCCGTGCTTCTCCGCCACTTCGTAGGAGAAGCCATTGCCGTGGATGCCGGTGACCTGAGACAGCGCGATCGACTTGAAGCCCAGCTGGGTTCCCTCCATCGCGGCGGCGATGGTGCCGGAATAGGTCACGTCATCGGCGATGTTCTGGCCGCGGTTGACGCCGGAGAGCACAAGGTCCGGGTCGCCGGGAAGGATCTTGCGCGCCGCCATCACCACGCAGTCGGTGGGCGTTCCCGCCACCTCGAAACGCTTGTCGGCGATCTTGCGGTAGCGGATGGGGTCGGCGAGAGAGAGCGAGTGCCCGGCGCCCGAATTCTCCTCAGCCGGGGCCACGACCCAGACATCCTCAGAGAGGGTCCGGGCGATGCGCTCCAGCGTCTCGAGGCCGGGAGCGTGGATGCCGTCGTCGTTGGTCACCAGAATGCGCATGTGGTTTCAACCCCTCGTGATCTTGTCGGCGCCACCCATGTAGGGGCGCAAGGCCTCGGGGATCGTCACCGACCCGTCGGCGTTCTGGCCGTTCTCGAGAACCGCCACCATGGTGCGGCCGACCGCGAGACCGGAGCCGTTCAGCGTATGAACGTAGCGCGTGCCCTTGCCGTCTGCCGGCTTGAAGCGGGCATCCATGCGGCGCGACTGGAAGTCGCCGCAGACGGAGCAGGAGGAAATCTCGCGGAACGCGTTCTGCCCCGGCAGCCAGACTTCAAGATCGTAGGTCATGCGGCTGCCGAAGCCCATGTCTCCGCTACAGAGCCGCATCACGCGGTAATGAAGGCCCAGCGCCTGGAGCACGCTTTCTGCGGCCCCCGTCATCCGCTCCAGTTCCTGGCGGGACTGTTCGGGCGTGGTGATGGAGACGAGTTCCACCTTGGAGAACTGGTGCTGGCGGATCATGCCGCGCGTATCGCGCCCAGCCGCCCCCGCCTCGGCACGGAAACAGGGCGTGTAGGCGGTCAGCCGCAGGGGCAGGTCCTTCTCATCGAGAATGCTTTCGCGCACCAGATTGGTGAGGGAGACCTCCGCCGTGGGAATGAGCCAGCGGCCATCCGTGGTGCGGAACAGGTCGTCGGCAAACTTGGGCAACTGGCCGGTGCCGAACATCGCCTCGTCGTTCACCATGTAGGGCACGAAGTGCTCGGTATAGCCGTTGATGCCCGTCTGATGGTCCAGCATGAATTGCGCCAGCGCGCGCTCAAGCCTGGCGAGCTGGCCCTTCATGACCACGAAGCGGGCACCCGACATCCGCGCCGCCGCCTCGAAATTCATCAGGCCCAGCCATTCCCCGATGTCGAAGTGCTGGCGCGGCTCGTAAGCGAAGGAAGGCGGCGCGCCCCAGCGGCGGACCTCGATATTGCCCGATTCGTCCTTGCCCTCGGGCACGTCTTCCAGCGGCAGGTTGGGGATCACCGCCAGCGCCGCGGTGAGCCGCTGGTCGATCTCCCGCTCGACCGCCTCGCCGGAGGCGATGAAATCCTTGATCGATCCCATTTCGGCCTTGAGCGCATCGGCCTTGGCCTTGTCGCCCGCCTTCATGGCCTCGCCGATCTCCTTCGAGGCCGCGTTCCGCCGGGCCTGCGCATCCTGAAGCTTCTGCACATGCTCGCGCCGTTCAGCGTCGATCCTGAGCAGGTCCGCCGCCATGGGGGAAAGCCCCCGGCGGGCAAGGCCTGCGTCGAATGCTGCGGGATTATCGCGAATGGCCTTGATGTCGTGCATGGTTCTCGGTTCCTTGGTCGGGCCCTCCTATAGGACGCCAAGGGCACGGCGTGAAGTCATTGCAGACAAGGGGACCGGACCCCCAAGGTGCGTGAGTTCGCCAAGGGTTAAATCCTTCCTGCAATCCTCTTCTGGCAAAACAACCGGTGGTGCACTAACATGCCTGATGCATGAGGCACTCTCATGGCACGCTCATGCCCGAGCGCGGCGGGGTCGCCTCATCAGGAGGGCAAACATTTGACATCCAATCAAAGCAAGCTCGCCGCCGGCTTCATTGCCGCGGCGATGGCCATGTCCGTGCCTGCGCATGCAGAGGAGGACGAGGCCAAGGCGCTGTTCAAAACCATGGCCGACTTCCTGGCCCAGCAGACCGTCATTGCGGCAAGCTATGACGCGACACTTGAAATCGTAACCGCGGACCTCGAGAAAGTAGGTCTCGCCAGTTCCGGCACGCTCGGCCTGAGCAGGCCGGACAGGATCCGCGTGACCCGCACGGGCGGGCTTGCCGATGTCGAGCTTGTCTATGACGGCAAGACCCTCTCAGCCTACGGCAAGAACCTCAATGCCTTCGCCCGGCAACCTCTCGAGGGCAGCGTTGATCAACTCATGGACATGCTGCGCTTCGAAGCCGGCTTGGAGTTGCCGGCGGCCGATCTCCTCTCCGAAAACGCCTATGACATCATGATGGCCAATGTGACGGACGCCAAGGCGCTGGGCGCTGGCATCGTTCGCGGCCAAAGCTGCGACCATGTGGCATTCCGGACAGCGGAGGCCGACTGGCAGATCTGGATCGCTCCCGGCGACAAGCCCTTCCCTTGCCGCTTCACGATCACCAGCAAGATGACGGCGCTGGCGCCCTCCTATGACATCACGTTCAGCGGCTGGAAGACCGGAAACGACGTTCCCGCCGACGACTTCCAGCTGAAGACGGCCGATGGCGCCAAGGAAGTGAACATCTCAGAACTCAAGGGCCTCGATGAAGTGCCCGCTCCCGAAGGAGACAAATGATGAAACGCTTCAAACAAGCCCTGGTCGCGGCGCTGTCCCTTGGATTGATCTGGGGTGACATTGAGCTGGCCGGCCAACAGGTCACCATCGGTTTCTTCAAGATGATCTCCGAGGCGGAAGCCCGTGTCGGCTATCCCGCGACACCCGGCAGCGTTGCGGGCGTTGCCCGGCGCACAACCCGCCGTGTCATCCGCCGCGGCGCCTACATCGGGGCGATCCCCGCGGGCTGCGCCTTCGGCAATTATTACGGCTACAGCCTCTATTATTGCGGCGGGACCTACTATCAAAAGTCCGGAAGCGGCTACGTCATCGTCTATTTCTGAGGTAACCGGCGAAAACACCGGGCAGGACATCCAGCCTGCCCGGATAAGCCGCTAGTCCTTGTCCTCGGCCGCCTGCTTCTTCCTGCGGCGGGCTTCCATGAAGCGCACGGTCTGCACCGACAATTCGTACAGGCCGATCAGCGGAACGGCCATCGCGATCTGTGAAATGGGGTCCGGCGGGGTAATGACTGCCGCCAGGATGAAGACGCCCACGATGGCGAATTTCCGTCCGCTCCTGAGCTGATCATAGGAGACCACCCCGATGTGGCCCAGCAGCGTCAGCACCACCGGCAGCTGGAAGCACAGGCCGAAGGCGAGAATCAGCATCATGACGAAATCGAGATAGGCCTCGATGTCGGGCATGAGCTGGATGCCCTGCTGGGTCTCGCTGCCGGTGCCCGCGGCGAGCGAATAGAAGAAGTGGATGGCAACAGGCAGCAGGAAGAAATAGACAAGCGCCGCGCCCAGGAAGAAGAACACCGGGGTGGCCAGCAGGTAGGGTACGAAAGCCTGCTTCTCGTGCTTGTAGAGGCCAGGCGCCACAAAGCGGTAGAACTGCGTGGCAATAAGCGGGAACCCGATGAAAAGACCGCCAAAGAAGGCGATCTTGAGCTTCACAAGGAACACGCCGAGGAGCTTGATCGAGATCAGCGACACATCATCCCCCGTCCCCCATTTGAATGGCAGGATCAGGTACTGGAGGATGTCGCTCGAGAAGATGAAGCTGAGAATGAAGGCAGCGAGAAAGCCCAGAACACAGTAGATCAGCCTCGTCCGCAGTTCGACCAGATGCTCGATCAGCGGGGCTTCGGACGCGTCGATGTCCTGCTGGCTCATGAGGCGGCCGGGGTGTTGGCCGCCGCGGCTGCGGCATCGGCGGGACGGGGCGGATCCACCTTCGCAACGTCAGCCTTTGGAGCATCCGCGCGCGGGGCATTGGGGTCCGGCACGTCGCCGAACAGCTTCTTGAAATCGTCTTCCTGCTTCTTCGTCTCGTTGACGACGGACTTTTTCACCGGCTCGACGATGTTCGCGGAATTCTTGATGTTGTCGAATTCCTTCTTCACCTCGTCGATGCCAGCTTCCTTCATGGCGCTGTCGAGGTGGCCCTGAAACTCACGCGCCATGCCGCGCATCTTCGCCACCGTCTTGCCGAAGGCGCGGAGCACGCGAGGCAGGTCCTTCGGCCCGATGACGATGATCGCCACCACGGCAACGACGAACATTTCGGTGTAGCCGATTCCAAAGTCGAACATGTTTTTATCCGGCGATAGTGCGCCGGCGTGCCTTTAGCTCTTGGCCTTCTCGGCTTCGGTGGTCACGGCGGCCTGCTGCTCGATGGGCTTCGGATCCGTCGCGGCGGTTGCAGGCTCGTCGTCAGCCATGCCCTTCTTGAAGCTCTTGATGCCCTTGGCCACGTCACCCATCAGGTCAGAGATCTTGCCCCGACCGAACAACAGCACCACCACCAGGATCACCAGCGCCCAGTGCCAGAACGACATCGCACCCATAGACATACTCCTCTTCTTCGGAGAGCGGCTTCTCTCTCCGGCATTGTGTTGCGCTACTAAAGCAGAAAGCCCAGCGCGCCGCAACCGAAGCCGAAGGCCTCACATAAGAGGCGATGCGACCGTTTCAAAGACGAAAACATGTTCCGGGTCGATCCGGAACCACGCCGCCTGCCCCCGCGGCGGCGCTGAGCGGGAATCGATCAGGGCAGTCAGCGGTTCCTCGATGCCCTTGAACAGGATGCTGCACTTGACGTCATCTCCCTGGAACCGGGTTTCAGTCACCAGCCCCTCCGTGCCCGTGGCCGCTTCGGACCGCTTGATGCCTTGCGGGCGGATCAGCACCAGCGCCTCGGCGCCCTTGTGCTGGTTCGGCACCGGAAAAGCGCCGAGGGGGGTGTCCACCACCCTGCCCGCAACGTGGCCTTTCATTTCATTGGCATCGGAAAAGAAGCGCGCCGCCGCCGCATCAACCGGCTGGCGGTAGAGTTGCTCCGGCGTGCCGGACTGGATCAGATGCCCCTGCCGCATCAAGAAGATACGGTCGGCGAGGCCCATGGCCTCCACGGGGTCATGGGTCACCAGCAGGCAGGAGGCCCTCGTCTCCCGCAGCAGCGTCAGCGTTTCCGCCCGGACCGATTCCCTGAGGCGCTGGTCGAGGCCGGAGAACGGCTCGTCCATCAGCATGATCTGGGGCCTGGGAACAAGCGCACGGGCAAGCGCCACGCGCTGCTGCTCGCCGCCTGAGAGATGGTGGGGATAGCTCTGCGCGTAATGGACAAGGCCCACCCGCTCCAGGGCGTGGCGGGCGATGGTGCGCGCCTCGGAGGCCGGCAGGTTCTTGAGGCCGAAGGCCACGTTCTCGATGATGGAAAGGTGCGGAAACAGCGCGAAATCCTGGAACATCAACCCGATGTTGCGCCGCTCCGGCGGCACGAAACGGCTGGGCCCCGCCATCTCCTGCCCGTCGAACAGCAGGCGGCCGGCATCCGGCCGCTCGATCCCCGCGGCGATGCGCAGCAGCGTGGTCTTGCCGCAGCCCGAAGGACCCAGAAGGCAGGCGATTTCCCCGGGCTTGAGCTTCAGGCTGACATCCGCCACGGCGGCGGTACGGCCGAAACTCTTGGAAACGCTCTCGAATTCGAGCAGCCCCGCGAAGGTGGCTCCGGCCGTGCCCCTGGGTCCCCAGCGGCGGCTGCGCTCTTCCTGCGGTGCGGGCTCGGCGGCGGTCATGCTCCGGGTCTACAACAGAGTTCCGCAGCGGCGCAATTGCCGAGTGGGGCCGTCGGAAAAAGCCCTCATGCGGCAGAGAGGCTCACCCGGTTGCGGCCCTCGCGCTTGGCGCGGTAGAGCGCCCGGTCAGCCCGCTTGAGCAGGTCCTCGGGCGTATCATCGACATTGAGAAGGCTGGCGACGCCCAGCGAGATGGTCACGCTCAGATGGCAGCCCGGCGCGGCGAGAAAGGGCTTGGCGGCCACCATCTTGCGCACCCTCTCGCCCACCCGCTCGGCGGTGTGGAGATCGGTTCCGGGCAGCACGACCACGAATTCCTCCCCGCCGGTGCGGCAGGCAAGGTCCGAATTGCGGATGATGGCGCGCAGCCGGCCAGCCAACTCCTGCAGCACCCTGTCGCCCGCGTCATGGCCGTAGGTGTCGTTCACGGATTTGAAGAAATCCACATCGAGCGTCAGCACCGATACGAGCCGGCCGCGGTTCACGGCATGGGTGATCACCTCGGCGAGATGGGTCTCGAGATAGCGCCGGTTGTAGAGGCCGGTCAGCGCGTCGGTGATGGCCATCTCCATCGAGGCGCGCACGCTGGTTCTCAGGCGCTCGGTATAGCGGTAGCGGCGGATCTGGGTGGAAACGCGGGCGAGAAGCTCCTGCCGGTCGACCGGCCGCATGAGGTAGTCGTTGACGCCCAGGTCGAGGGCACGGAGCAGCCGCGGACGATCCTCCGGATCAACGATGATCAGGATCGGCGTCTGCCGCGTCTGTTCCACCGACTTCAGCTGCGAACAGACGCGCAGCGCGTCGACGCCCTCCATGTCGAGGTTGACGATGACGAGTTCGACCGGAGGCCCGCCGAAGGCCTCCAGCGCCTCCTGCGGGGTCTGGGCGACACTCACCTTGTGCAGCCCCGCAAGCGCGTTGCGGATGCGCTCTCCCAGCGTGGCGCCATTGTCGACAACGAGAATGTTCGCGGGCGCCTTGTCCGCCTCGGCAAGCTCGGACTGGAGAATTCGCAACGGGTCGCCGCTGGTGCGGCTCCTCAGCTCATCCGTCAGCATCTTCAGGCGGACGAGGCTCTTCACCCGGCAGAACAGCGCAACATCGTTCACGGGCTTGGTCAGGAAGTCGTCAGCACCTGCCTCGAGGCCGCGCACCCTGTCCTCCGGCTGGTCGAGCGCCGTCACCATGATCACCGGCACATGCTGGGTCGCCGGGTTCGCCTTGATGCGGCGGCAGACCTCGATGCCGTCGAGCCCCGGCATCATCACGTCAAGCAGCACGATGTCGGGCTTCGTGCGGCTCACCGCATCGAGCGCATCGACACCGTTCATGGCGGTCACGACGTCGAAATACTCCGCCGAAAGCTTGGCCTCGAGCAGCCGCACATTGGCGAGAACGTCGTCGACGACGAGGACGCGCGCCGTCATGACGTCTTCTTCAGGTATCCGTCGATGGTCTGGAGGAAGCTCAGGACGGAAATGGGTTTGGAGATGTAGGCCTCGCAGCCGCCCTCCCTTATCTTCTGCTCGTCACCCTTCATGGCGAAGGCCGTCACCGCGATGACAGGAATGCGGCGGAGCTCGTCGTCCTCCTTCAGCCACTTCGTCACCTCGATCCCCGAAACTTCGGGAAGCTGGATGTCCATCAGGATCAGGTCCGGCTTGTGCTTGCGCGCCAGTTCGAGCGCCGACAACCCGTCGCGCGTCTGGATCACCTCATAGCCGTTGGCCTCGAGAAGGTCGTTGAACAACTTCATGTTCAACTCATTGTCCTCGACGACCATGACGCGTTTTGGCATGGCCGGCACCATATCTGGGGTTCGCATCGGTCCTGCCGACACTGACATGTTCACACTCATCTGGCTGCGGCCCCTGCTGGCCCACCGGATCATGCCGGCAGCGCCCCGATTCCCGGTCTCGGGGAAACTCTGGGCCTGGCCGGTAACCAACAGCTTAACCAAACCGGGGCGCTGTTCAACGAGGTTCAGAGGTGGTTAACTGGGTTTTCCATGATGCGCCCAAAAATAACAGAATCTACCGAAGACGCCGAGGTCATCGCCCTGAAAGCGCTTAGCTTTCTGGCCACGGATCCGGAGCGGCTGTCACGCTTCATGGATCTGTCGGGCCTCGGGATCGGGGATATTCGCGCCTCCGCCGAAGACCCCGCCTTCCTCGGGGGCGTCCTCGATCACCTGTTGGCGGATGATTCCCTGCTCTTGATCTTTGCCGAGGAACATGGCCTGAAGCCGGAACGCATCGGCCAGCTACGCCGAAAGCTTCCTGGAGCCGCAATTGATTTCTGACATCACCCTCGGTCAGCTTGAATGCCTGACTTTCACCGGCCGCCCCCTCGTCATCTGCGATGTCGATGAGGTGATCGTGCATTTCACGCGTGACTTCGAGCGCCTCATCGCGCTGGAGAACCTGTGGCTCGACACGGCGAGCTTCGCGCTCAACGGCAATGTCAGGTGCCGCGACACCGGTCAGCCCGCCGAGGATCAGCGAGTGTCCGATCTCATCAACCGGTTCTTCGACGAGCGCACCCGCCACATGGAGACAATCGACGGCGCCGTCGAGTCGCTGCTTCACATCGGCGAGGCGGCCGATGTGGTGCTGCTCACCAATCTTCCCCATTCGGCAGGCGAGCACCGCCGCGAGAACCTCGCAGACCATGGCCTGCCCTTCCCGGTTGTCACCAATTCCGGCCCCAAGGGCCCGGCGATCAGCGACCTTCTCCGCCGCGCCGGCCGCCGTGACGCCGTCTTCATCGATGACAGCCCGAATTTCATCTCATCGGCTTATGAACACGCCCCGGAGGTTCACCTCATCCACTTCCTCCATGACCAGCGCTTCGCGCGGCACATCGCGCCGCTCGACTATGTATCGCTGCGCACAGGCCGGTGGGATGAGGCGAGGCCGCACGTCATGGCGCTGATCGGGGCGTGATGCCGGGCGCTTAAGGGTCGGGGGCGGAGAATTCCCAGCCCATCAGCCATGATCACGCGGTCCGGTGTTCCCCTTTTGATCTGCCTGCGCTACACTCCCTGACATGCATGACGGCGCTGAAACAGCGGGGTTCTGCCGCGACTGCCTTTCACTCGTCCGGGGCGAGGCGCAGCGTTGCCGTTCCTGCGGCAGCCCGCGCCTTCTCCGGCATCCGGAGCTTCACGCGCTGTCCATCGCCCATATCGACTGCGACGCGTTCTATGCCGCTGTCGAGAAGCGCGACAGGCCGGAACTCGCCGACAGGCCGGTGATCATCGGCGGCGGAACGCGGGGCGTCGTCTCCACAGCCTGCTACATCGCGCGCATCCATGGCGTGAAATCGGCCATGCCCATGTTCAAGGCGCTCAAGCTCTGCCCGGAGGCCGTCGTCATCAAGCCTGACATGGCGAAATATGCGGAAGCCGGAAAGCTGGTGCGGGAGATGATGCTTGAAGTCACCCCGCTGGTCGAACCACTCTCGATCGATGAAGCCTTTCTCGATCTCACCGGCACTGCGCGTGTCCATGGCATGAGTCCCGCGCTGACACTGGCCCGTCTTCTTGCACGCATCACGCAAAAGGCCGGCATCACCGCCTCAGCTGGCCTCTCCCACAACAAGTTCCTGGCCAAGCTCGCCTCCGATCTCGAGAAGCCGCGCGGCTTTTCCGTGCTGGGCCGCGCCGAAACGCTGGGCTTTCTTGCCGCCAAGCCCGTGGGCTTCATCTGGGGCGTCGGCAAGGCCATGCAGGAGGAACTCGCGAAGGGCGGCATCACCATGATCGGCCAGTTGCAGCAGATGGAGAAGATCGACCTCATGCGCCGCTTCGGCAGCATGGGTGCGAGGCTCTATCACCTCTCCCGCGGCGAGGACGCACGCATCGTCTCGACTGAGGATCATTCGAAGTCGATCAGTGCGGAAACCACATTCAACACAGACATCAAGGAGCGCGCTGAACTCGAGCGCATCCTGTGGCCATTGGCGGAGAAAGTCTCCCGCCGCGCCAAGGCGGAAGGTGTTGCCGGCCACACCGTGGTGCTGAAGCTCAAGACCGCGGACTTCAAGACGCGCACCCGCAACGTCTCGCTTGCCGATCCCACGCTCCTTGCCTCGCGCATCTATGACGCAGCACTGCCCTTGCTTGGCCGTGAGGCGACGGGCACCGCCTTCCGCCTCATCGGCGTCGGCATCACAGGCCTTACGGAGGCGAGCCCCGAGCAGGAAACCGAAACCCTGGACCTGACGACCGCCGCCCGCGCCAAGGCCGAACTCGCCGTCGACAAGATCCGCAACAAATTCGGCCACACCGCCGTGGCGCGCGGCATCGGCTTCGGCGAGGAGGACTGAAGTCCGTCGCTGTACTGCCAAATCGCGCAACCAAAGGTATGCTCGGTCGTGAATGAACCTGCCTCAAAGGAGCACACCATGAAGAGAATCCTCGCAGTGGCGTCCATTGTTGCACTGGCGGCCAGCCCCGCCCTCGCCCGCGACGGCGATCACATGAGCGATGCTGATCTCGGTCCTGCGGTCTCCGGCAAAACCATCCAGGGCAACATGAAAGGTTCGGGCAATTACACCGAATACTACGCCCCCGACGGCACGGTGAAGGGCAAGGACTATACCGGCAATTGGCGGATCGACGACAATGACTGTCTCTGCGTTTCCTATAGCACGAACCCCACCGAGTCCTGCTGGCATGGCCGGGTCGAGAACGGCAACGTCACCTGGATGCGTGACGGCGTTGAAGACGGCAAGGGCACCGTCACCGACGGCGACAACGGCGGCTTCCGCGACAATGACAACGCGCGGCGATGACCTCCTGCCGCCGCGCTCCGAAAGGGGTGGGCGGTCCAAAGGAAATCTTATGACGGCTTTATGCCAAAGCCTATTGGGTCTGGCTCACGGGAGATTCCCCTGAAGTTGGAATTTTGATTCCGCGGGCGCGGGGAGGATTCGCGCCTTGCCATCAGAAGTACCCTTGCGGACGGATTTTTCGGCCCGGGAACTTCAACGTTTGGCGAAGCAGTCTCAGGACAGCCATCAGAGCCGATGACTGGCTTGCCAGAGAAAACGCCGGTTGAGATATGGTTTCAGGACGAGGCATGTATCGGCCACAAAATGGCAACGTCCGCCAATGGAGCAAACGCAGATCAAGGCCCCGCCAACCAACCGATCAGCACTGTGAGAATGCCTAACTCCTTGGCGCCACATGTCCACCCCGGGGAACCGCCGCGGCTATTGCCGTGCCTTATGCCGAAACTGAGGCCATGCACCTGCTGCTCATTGGTGTCTCCCGCCTTGCCGCCAGGGGCGCCCACGCCGTTCATCTTCTCCACCGGGCGGATGGCACACATCGACCAACCTCAACGTACCCGGGAACATCGCGATAATCACCCGGCCCTCGCGCGCGCCTGAACGCAACGCGAGTGATGGTTCAATTCGACTTACGCCGCCGGAGCTTCAGACTGACGTCTGTCACCTTCATGTCTTTCCTCACATAGATTGTCTTGCTTGCACTGTAACGCCCGAGGTTTGCGGATACGCTGTACCAACCAGGGTCGAGCGCCGAAAAAGTCAACTCCCGGGGCTGTCCATCCCGCGTCTTACACAGATCTACTGTCCGGTCTATTCTGCTATAGAAGCCTCGCACAGTAAGCTTGGTGGTCAAACTTCCGTTGCCCTCGCACACTTTGCGCAACTGGGCTGCAACGCCTGTCAGTGGTACCTGGACGCGCGCCGAACCGAGTGTCCCCACTCCTCCGGAGGGTATGTAGATAAGCGATAACTTGTTCTGGGCTGCTGCCTGACTGTATTGTTGAGCACCATAGAATGTACCCTGAACTGTTTGCTTGTCTACGGTCTTTTCGGCAACGCCAAAAACATCCCCAGAGTACGCTACGAGTTCCTTCCAAGATGTCCATGTTTTATCTATTTTTGTTTTACAATTGCCATAGTACGTATCACAAGACTCCAAATAATTTTTCGTACCCAAGAACAGAGTGCCTTGCCCGTCATATGCAAGGCTGTAGAAATCCGTGTTATCGTCAATAGCTGCTGAATTACAGCTGTCTGGCGTTTCCAGGTCGCACCGCCATAGATGGCCCTTACCGTTTTTCCCATCATACTTCGTCAGTGCTGCCCACAAAAAACCAGCACCAGCCGCCAGATCGAATACTTCGGATCCATTTGATGGTGTATTAAAGTTCGAACAGTCATTCTTTCCCATAGGGCTGCAGCGCCAGATCAGGCCGGTGCTATCGTTTGGGCGATTGGCTTCTCTGTCCAGACCCGCATAAAGCCAGCCGTTATTAATGACTAGTGCGTTAATGCGCCTGTTGCCGGAATAATCAATCTGCTCACATCCGATAGATGCGCCTGACTGTCCTTCTTGCCAGTCAACTACCGGACACCGCCAAATAAAATTTTGTGGGTAGTTGCAATCTCCACAGTTCTCATTTTCAGCATGCCAAGTGTAACCAGGATATTCAACCGAGGCATAGAGTGACGTTAACGAAAAATTGTTGCCGCCAAAGGGCCCCACTCTTATCTTCTTGCAACTTCCCCCAAGTTGAGAAACTGGACAGCTATACCCGACTCCTGTTGTAGTAGAAACAAAATAGACATTTACTCCGTCTGTCGTGGGATAACTACCACCTGGATAAGTTACATCCGAGAAGCAGTTGCCGATAGCTTTCTGTGAAGATGGGTTCTGACACACGCTCATTTTGTCGCCATTCGGCGTCCAGAGTGCGCCGGGCGGTAACGTTTGGGCTCTGGCGCTTAATCCCCATGCAGACAGACCGACCGCAAGGCAAATTCCGGCGAGGGCTCTCATGAAGTTCAAGGAGGACTGCGGCATCTTGCTGATCCCTAAGGTTAGTGAATGAAAAATTGATGGATCAATCTACTCAATCCAGCTTCGACCGGCTAGTTACTTTTCGAATTCCACTTTGAAGATATTCGTGGCTCGAACCGGTAGCGCAAGGAGCGTTCACTTGATCCCACAACATCCATAACCCGCCTCATTGCACCAGCATCAGCCTCGATGTATCGCTGTGTCGTGCTCAATGCTGAAAGCCCCGCCAAGAATTGAACGTCGCCAAGGCTACCATCAACCTAAGAATTTCGTCTAGCCCAGTTTGTGTTCGCCGCAAGCCGTCCGCTGTGTGATGAAGCGCCTGTGAAGCCAAGCAGGCTGCTGAAAACATTTGATCGCGCTGTTATGATGTCATTCAGCTTACCCTTCAAGACGGAGTGATCTGCAATGTCTGGTGAGCACGAATAGGCAAGGCAGCTTTTCCCATATATGAAAATTGATCACCGGGTTCCGGCGGATCATCCACGCCGTGCGATCAAGTCGCCGGTGGAAGAGGGATTGCCGCGGTCTGAGATACCTCTGGCTTTTACATGAACCGGCAGCACCTGAAGCAGGCTGATGTGGCGCGCCGCTCCCTGATGACCCTTTTGTACCTGCCGCAGGTCAACGGGTTCCTGTCGTCAAAGCGCGGCCGCAAGACCGCCGTCAGAACGGCGTCATTTCACCTGCAACGCAACATGTCCGCGACGCCAACTTCTCGATCCCGCAAAAACAAAATACGAAATCAGGACTTGATTGCAGGTTTTTCGACAGTCCGTTAGAGCGACATCAGCGCCGCATTGCCGCCCGAGGCCGTGGTGTCGGTCGAGCACACGCGCTCCGTGGCGAAGCGGTGCAGGTAGTGCGGGCCACCGGCCTTGGGCCCTGTGCCTGACCGGCCCTCCCCACCAAAGGGCTGCGCGCCCACCACCGCACCGATCTGGTTGCGGTTCACATAGATGTTTCCCACCCGCATGCGGCGGCGAATTTCGGCTGCCGTGCGCTCGATCCGCGTGTGGACACCCAGCGTCAGTCCGAAGCCTGTGCCGTTCAGCGCCGTGCACACATCCGCAAGCTGGTCCCCTGCGAAGCGCACCACATGCAGCACGGGGCCGAACACCTCGCGCTTGAGGCTCGACACCGATGAAATCTCATAGGCCGCAGGCGACACGAATGTGCCCCTCGCGCAGCCGGGAGG
>CAIYXE010000387.1 GCA_903930095.1 uncultured Hyphomicrobiales bacterium | reverse complement strand
GGTCTGAGCTTTAGCAGTGATGCGCATCAAGGTTTCACGCTCGATAACTACCGGACCTTCTTCGCGGAGGATCGCCTCTTCGACGCGCTGTTGCGCACGCTGATCCTCGGCCTGTCGGTGGTGGCGATATCGAGCCTGATTGCCTTTCCCATCGCCTACTACCTGACCTTCGTCGTAACGCCCGCCTGGCGCGCCGTCTGCCTCTTCTTGCTCGTTGCGCCGTTCTGGACGAGCTTCACGATCCGCGCCTTCTCTTGGCAACTCGTATTGTCGGATACGGGCGTCATCGCCTGGCTCGCTGGCATGCTCACCGGACTGAGCATCTCTCTCGGCTTTCTCTATACGATGGCGGCCTCGATCTTCGGTCTTTCGCTTTTTGGCGTTATGCTGATAACCCTGATGATCTATTCGGTGATGATCACCATCGACCGGCGCCTGATCGAGGCCAATACCGTTCTGGGTGGGAGCGGGTGGAGTGCGTTCCGCGAGGTGATCCTGCCGCTGAGCTTGCCCGGCTGGATGATCGGCGCCGTGCTGACGTTTATCATCGCGGTGGGCGACTATGCCGTTCCCGCACTGCTCGGCGGTGGTTTCAAGCCCGTTCTGGCCCAGGTGATGCTGTCGGTCCTCAAGGGTACCTATGACTTGCCGACGGCAGCGACATTCGCATCTATTCTGGTTATGCTCATCCTCGCTGCGTGCACCCCACTTCTGCTGGTTGTGCGCAGCGTTCGATTGCAGGGATAGGCCATGACAGCCACAGCCCTGCCCAGACGCCTTCTCGGTCTGCTCTTTGCGACAGTCGTGGCAATCATCTACCTGCCCATCGTCGTGATGGCGATCTTCTCCTTCTCTGCGAGCCGCTTCCAGACACTCCCGTTCAGGGACGGTACGGCCGAGTGGTATGTGCGCGTCTTCACCGACGGCCAGTACAGTGAAGGCTTCCTCAACAGCATTTTTCTTGCCTCAGCGGTGTCGGTCACAGCCACCGCAATTGGTTTTGCCTGTGCCTATTCGCTGGTCAATGCGCGCATTCCCGGTAAGACACTGATCACGCTTTTCGTGCTGGCTCCGCTTGCGGTCCCCTTGCTGCTGGTCGGCATTTCGCTCAGGCTCTATTTTGCCAAGCTTGGCATTGAGCCCTCCCTGTGGCTGGTGTGGATCGGGCAGGTCCTCTATGTGTTGCCTCTCGCGGTCCTTAACCTGCGCAACCGCATCGCCCAGATCCCGAAGAGCCATGAGGAGGCAGCCTGGGCGCTGGGCGCCTCGCCGTTGCGCGCAATAGCCGATGTGGTGCTGCCGGCCTGCCGCTTCGCCCTTCTCGCCACTCTCATACTGACCTTCACCTTCGCCTTCGACGAGTTCGTCATTGCCTATTTCCTCACGAATTTCTCGATCACCCTTCCGATCAAGATATGGACGACGCTGGTGACTGGCTTCGATCCGACGATCAATGCGCTGGGTACGATGGTGTTTCTGTTTTCCATGACGCTCGGCATCGCCGCGCAGGCGCTGTTCATGCGCAAGGACGTGAGGTAGATCATGCGTGCGAAATCCGTGGAGCTTCGCGGTGTCGGAAAGCAGTTTGGCGAGGTGCAGGCAGTCAGGCCTCTCGATCTTTCCGTTGCGCCCGGCGAGTTCCTGACGCTGCTTGGGCCATCGGGTTGCGGCAAGACCACATTGTTGCGCATGATCGCAGGGTTGGAGCGCGTGTCAGAAGGCCGGATCAGCGTCGGCGAGACTGATGTGACCGCGCTGCCGCCGAACCGCAGGGACATCTCTATCATGTTCCAGGACTATGCATTGTTTCCGCACAAGAGCGTGAGCGACAACATCGGCTACGGCCTCAAGATGCGCGGTATGGCGCGGCCCGAGCGCGACCGGGCGTGCGCCGACTGGCTGTCGCGCATTGGTCTTGCAGAATATGGCGGGCGTTACCCGGGGCAACTCTCAGGAGGGCAGCGCCAGCGTGTGGCGCTTGCGCGCGCCCTGATCCTCGAACCTGGCGTGCTCCTGCTGGACGAGCCGCTCGGTGCGCTGGACGCCAATCTGCGCCGCCAGTTGCAGGGCGAACTCAAGCGCATGCACAGGGATGTGGGGCTGACCTTCATCGCCGTCACGCATGACCAGGAAGAAGCGCTGACCATGAGCGACCGGATCGCGGTGATGCGCGACGGCCGCATCGAACAGACGGGAACACCGCGCGAAGTCTACGACCGGCCCGCGACGGAGTTCGTTGCGCGCTTCATTGGCCGCTGCAATGTCGTGGAGGGCAGGGCCGGAACCTTCAATGGACGGACCGTAGAGGTGGAGACGTCACCGCTTGGGCGGATCAGGGCCCATGCGGCCGAAGCCCCCGCCATGGGATCTCGTGTCAGCGTCGCGGTGCGGCCGGAAGCGATCATGCTGGCTGCCGGGGGTTCTGAGCTCACCGTCGAGGACGCCGTGTTTGCCGGAGGTTCGGTGCGGCTCGATCTGCGTGCGGCAGACGGTTCACGGATCGAGGCCGAGAGCCCGCGCGGTGTGCCGGTTCCCGCCAGCGGCGAACGGCTGCGCGTTTGTGTGCCGGACCTTGCGGCAACCGTCCTGGCGCCCATCCCGTGAGGCTCGATCCGCCATCGGCATTGTCCATCACGAGGGCCTGCGAGAGCACGGCGGGCAATACTTTCCGCCTTGTCCCGGATCCGCCTGTGTTCGTGCGGGGCGACGGGCCCTGGCTCGTCGATGCGGATGGCCGCCGTTATCTTGATCTGGTCTGCGGTTCGGCCACGACCAATCTCGGCCACGCGCATCCGGCTCATCTTGCTGCGCTCCGTGAAGTACTTGCCTCAGGCATCCTCCACACCGGAACGCGGCTTCCCTCGGTTTTCCGTGCCGAACTCTACCAGCGCCTTTGCAGCGTGCTGCCCGCTCAGCTCCACTACTTTCACCTCGCCAATTCGGGAGCCGAGGCGATGGAGGCGGCAATCAAAGCTGCGCAATTTGCGACCGGCCGTAGGCGGCTGATTGCCTTCGAGGGTGGCTATCACGGCCGGACCATCGGTGCGCTCTCCATCACCCATGCCGAACGCATCCGGGCGCCGTTCTCAACACTGGATAGCCTCGTGGACTTCCTCCCCTATCCGGATGCGACAGGTTCGGCCGATGCCGGGCTCGCAGCGCTCGATGACCGGCTGTCAGCCCTCCGGCGGGAGAACGGCCTACCGGCCGCCATAGTCATCGAGGCGGTCCAGGCGGTTTCGGGCGTCATCGGCCCCAATGTGGACTTCCTGAGGGGAGTGAGGGATATCGCCTCGCGTCATGACGTGCCTCTGGTGCTTGACGAAATCTGGAACGGCTTCGGCCGTACCGGCCGTTGGTTCGGTTTCCAGCACGCCGGGATCGAGCCGGACATGGTTGTCATGGGGAAAGGTCTCTCCGCCGGGCTTCCCCTGTCGGCGGTTGCGGCAGGGGAGCGATTCCTGAAAGCCTGGCCTCCGGGTATGCATACCAGCACCTTCCAGGGCAATCCGGCAGCCTGCGCCATGGCCGTCGCCACGATTGACGTCATCAGCCGGGACAATCTGCTGTCGCATGTGAGCAGCATGGTCGCGCCCGCCATGGAAACCGCGTTCGCGGCGCTTCTGGGCCTGCCCGGCATCGCTGCGGTTCGCGTCGCCGGAGCCCAGGCTGCAATCCAGTTCCATCGCGACGGCCTCCCCGATGGTAACCGGAGTGCCAACTTGCAGCGCCGGTTGCTGCGCGAGGATCTTCTCGTCTACGGGGGCGGGCGGCAATCCGATTGCCTCATGCTGCTGCCGCCGATAAACCTCGAACCCGAGGTTCTGAACCCGGCGTTGACAAGGATCGTTGATGCAGTCAGGTCGGAACCACGAGAGTAATGGAATAGAGGAAACCCATGATGGTTCGGACCCAGTCGCCGGGTGAAGAGGGGAGGAAGGCCAATGCCTCGGGCCCTCCGACCGTGTTGCCCACAACCTTGTCGAATCATCTTTTGCAATTGATGCGGTGGCGCATCATCACGGGGGAGTTCGCTCCCGGCCAGGCGCTGCGCGAACAGGACATCGAGAAGGAGATCGGGTCCAGCCGCGGTCCGATCCGGGAAAGCCTCCGTATGCTGCTGCAAAACGGCTTGGTCGAGTATCAGGAGCGGCGGGGGTTCAGAGTGAGGACCTATTCCGTCGAAGATGTGCTGGATCTCTACGACCTCCGTGCAAGCCTGGAGGGACTTGTGATGGCATCACTCGCAGGACATCCGCTCGAACCGTTGATTGCCGAACTTGAGGCCAGCAACCGGGCCATGGAGAGTCACTTCCGGGCAGGCGATATCGAATCCTATTTTGCTGAGAACCAGGTCTTCCACGATCGGATCATTGCTTATACGCAGAACCGGCCGATCAGCGAGGTCATGGTATATGTCAACGAGATTTCCTTGCCCGTGCGCTACCGCCTCATGAAGGCGACACTCATGACCCGTCGTTCGATCGAGTATCATGAGCGCATCATCTCTCACCTGAAGAGCAATCAGATCGATAAGGCAAGACGTGAGACGGAAGAACATATTCTCGTGAACAAGGAAAAGGCCGCAGCCCTTTACGGGGAAAGATGAAACCGCGCTGTTGTCGGGGACCCCTGATCCGTTCCGGTCTTGCAGTGGAGCGCTGAGGCACATGTTGGATTCTGTCTTCTGGGGCGTGGTCGCGGCGCTTTCCCTGGGGACGGCGGACTATCTGGCGCGGACCACCAGCAATGCGGTCGGGCCCTTCGCGGCCTTCACCTATGTCGTCATGCTTGGTACGTTACTCATGGCCGCCTTCATGCTCGTCACGGGTAGCGAACTGCGAATCACCAAGTTTGGCTTGGTGATGTCCTGCCTTCACGGACTTTGCGTGACCGCCATGTCTGTGATGCTCTATGCCGCCCTGGTTCGGGGACCCGTAAGTCTGGCCGTGCCGGTCGTGGCGGCTCATCCCGTGTTGATCATTCTCTATGAAGTGGCATTCGGGGTCTCCAGCCTATCGACCGAGCAGATACTGGCTTCCGGTCTCGTGATCGCTGGTGTCGTTGGGACAAGTGTATTCAGTTTTCATCATGATGCAGGCGGTGGAAGGGCCGATAGGACCACGCACCCGCGAAAGCATGCCACGCTCGTACTGTCGCTGGGAGCGTGCGTCGCCTACGCTCTGCTGGTCATCACGGGCCAGGCCGCTGCCTCCGAAATGGGGCAGACCAGCGTGGCACTTGTTGGAAGGGCCGCAAGTGCGGCCATCCTGCTTGCCGCACTTGCCGGTGGCATGTTCAGGCTACCGCCACCAAGCGGGGTCATCCGGCCGCTGGCGGCCCAGGGCATCCTCGATACCGCGGGCTACATAGGCTTGCTTGCCGGGGGATCGACGCTCTTTCCCGGCATGACGGCCGTCGTTGGATCGATGTTCGGTTTCATCACGATCCTTCTGGCAAGGATCTTTGTCCGCGAGCACGTCGGGCTCTTGCAGTGGTCTTCGATAGCTCTCTCCTTCGCAGGGGTCGCGTGGCTCGTGCAGAGCCGATGACAAGAACGTGTCGGCGAGGGGTCTGTTTGCCGCGAGTCATCAGCGCGGATGTCTTGTGGCCTCAATGAGGATCAGAACATGCCAAGGAAGAAGCACACGCCTGAAGGGAACATCGCCACGCCAGTCTCGACCTAGCGGGAGAGAGCGCGCTCCCGCTTAAACGAGCCTGAACGTCAATCCTGCAACTGCACCAATCTTTCAATTCACATGAAAATCTGGCGCCGCCACTCCAGCGGAAACGGCTCCATCGACTTGGCCATCGTCAGCCCCTCTGGCTGCCGCCCTGCCAGGATCGCCTCCACGATCTCTGGTGTCAGCAACGTCAGGCGGACAACCCGGCTGACGTAGGAAGGGTTGATGTTCTCGGCGTCTGCGATTTCCTCTATGGTAGTGAAGTTGCCGGTCTCCAAAAGCTTCCGCTAGCGGAAGCCGCGCGCGAGGGCCTTCAGCAGTGCGCTGTCGACCATCGCACGTGGCTGCGGGACTGCCGCCACTCCGTCCGGAGTGATGACAATCTTCTGCCCTCCACGCTTGCGGATGGCGAATGGCACTGAGACGGTAATGGT
>CAIYXE010000386.1 GCA_903930095.1 uncultured Hyphomicrobiales bacterium | reverse complement strand
CGTCTGAGGGAAAGCCATCCGCCGGACTGCCGGCGAAGGGATCGCCCTCGCTCCGCAGAAGCTGACCGAAGGCAGCACGCCCAGAAACGCCGAGCGCAAGCGCAGACAAAAGCACGTGGCGGCGCGACAATCGCGTCATCGTCAAATCACCCTGCAAACGTCACCGGAATGGACACCCCCTCGGGCTATCCGTCCTTCGCGCGGCAGGACTTTGGTCAGGCTGTGGCCCAAATGTGGCGAGGGATCACGCCCTCATGACGCCTGCGTGAACACGGCCTTGCCGGCCTGGAAGGAGCCCGGCACGGTGCCGCGCGAGAAGGCATAGCAGCTCATCGGCACGCCGCCCGGAAGCCACGGCGCGGGATCGAAGCTCTCGCACAGCTGGCCGTCCTTGGTCATCCACTTGCCCTTGGTGGTGCCCTTGCCATCGACCTCGACCAGCGAGGTGCCGTCATCGGCATAGAGCGTGGTGCCGGTGTTGTTGGGACCCTGGAAGCGCCAGCTCTTGCCCGCCAGCGTGGAGCGGATCTCGGAGGCCGAGAGCCCCTGCGGCGCCTGGTTCTCAATGGACGAGCCGCCTGAACCTCCGGAGGAGCAGCCTGCCAGCAACAGGCCCACGGCCACCAGGCCAGCCAGCTGCCGCACGTCCATGATCTTCAAGCCCATCGGCGGAACCCCTCAATTGCCCCTGAACGGGCTGTTCATACACAATCACCGCCCGGCAGAATAGACAGGGCACGACAATGTTGGGCTAGACCTTGAAATCTCGTCAAGATTTTGACGCAGCACCACAGCGGCGCGGCGCACAGGCGAGAGAGGTAATTCTTATTTATTGACTTTATTCCTAGTTTGTGCCATGAATGCCGCTCGTGCCTTCTGCTGATTGACATTGTGAATTTTCCGGCCAGGCCCCACCCCCGGGCGTAGCCTGCCCGCCTCCTCCCCTTCCGTGGCCACGGCAGGGGAGGGCGCGGCGCTGTGGTGGTTATTGGTGAGGAAGGGGAAGCTGGGCGCGGCGGCCTCACCACACCTCCCTCTCACCATGCCCGGCCTCCGAGCCGGGCATGGTGAGGGGCGGCGGGGAGATCAGACGCGGCATGGCTTGACTTGCCATACTTTGTCCATACACTCCTGGCATGGTCAAATCCATCAGGTGGAATGAGGAGAAGGGACGGGCCCTGGCGGAAGATGAGGCGCGTGGGCGCGTTGGCTTCGAGGAGTGCATCGCGGCCATCGCCGCCGGGCGCATTGTGGATGTTGTCGCGATCCCCAGCCTCAATCACCCGTCACAGCGCATGTTCATTCTCGCCATCCGGAATCATGCCTACTGCGTGCCGTTTGTCGAAAGCGATGCCGAAATCTTTCTCAGGACGGTTTTTCCCAGCCGCAAATTCACTGCCATTTATCTGCCGGAGCAAGACAATGACGAGCAAGGCTAAGCCGCCGAAGATTGCCGATTGCCTCGACGAGGAGGAAAAGGCGCTGGTCAAGGCCATCGAAGCACCAGGCTACGCGCCACGGAGCGAACTGACCCCGGCTGGCAAGAAGGCCTACGCCGCCGCTGCCCGTGCGGCGATGACTGAAGCCCGGGTGAAGATCTCGCTCCGCATCCCGGAATCCGACCTGCTGCGCCTCAAGGCCAAGGCCATGCGGGAAGGCATGCCCTACCAGACGCTGATCGGCTCGATCCTGCACAAGGCGGTGAGCTAAAGGGGCGGCACGGCCGCGTGTGGCTGTTCCCTTCTCCCGTTGCAAAGCAATGGGAGAAGGTGCCCGAAGGGCGGATGAGGGCCTGTCTCCGCGAGTCGTGCCGGTTGACAGAGGCCCTCATCCGGCTTGGTCGCGCCACCTTCTCCCATCCTGCGGACGGGAGAAGGGAATCTGGGGGATAGGTCCGCCCGCCGCACGAAAACAGTGAAGAATGTTTGGAATCATGGTTTACTGAAAGGCATGATCCCTCGCACATGGACCCTTCATCTGTTGAACGCCCGCGGCCAGCTTGCACCCGCTGCCGCTGTCATCGAGGCCGCGGTGGCGGAGGCCGGGGGACGGCTTTCATCGGTGGCGCCGCCGCTGGCGCTCGACATCGT
>CAIYXE010000385.1 GCA_903930095.1 uncultured Hyphomicrobiales bacterium | reverse complement strand
CGCGGCATCGCCGACGAAGATCACCTTGTAGTCATGGGGGTAGGTGTGCAGCACGGTCCAGGTGTCGATCCGCTCGGCATTGCGCCTGCGGTTGTTCTTCCACAGGCTCTCGTAGACGCAGTTGTGGAAGTAGAAGAACTCAAGATGCTTGAACTCGGCGCGGGCCGCCGAAAACAGTTCCTCGCAGACCCGGATGTGCGGGTCCATCGAGCCGCCGACGTCGAAGAAGAGCAGCACCTTCGCCGCATTGCGCCGTTCCGGCACGAGCTTCACATCGAGGAAGCCCTGGCGTGCGGTCGAGCCGATGGTGCCGGGCAGGTCCAGTTCTTCCGCAGCACCCAGGCGGGCGAATTTACGCAGCCGCCGCAACGCTATCTTGATGTTGCGCGTGCCCAGTTCCACCGTATCGTCGAGGTCCCGGAACTGGCGCTGGTCCCAGACCTTGACGGCGGCATTGTTGCGGTTCGCGTCCTGCCCGATGCGCACGCCCGCAGGGTTGTAGCCATGTGCGCCGAAGGGCGAGGTGCCCGCGGTGCCCACCCACTTGCTGCCGCCCTGGTGGCGGCCTTTCTGTTCCTCAAGGCGCTTCCTGAGTTCGTCCAGGATCTTGTCGAGGCCACCCAGCGCCTTCACAAGCCTCTTCTCCTCCTCGCTCAGGTGCTTCTCGGCGAGCTTGCGCAGCCACTCCTCGGGGATCTCCGCGGCGAGTGCTGCGGCCGGATCGCCGATGCCACTGAATACATGGGAGAAGACCCGGTCGAACCGGTCCATGTTACGTTCGTCCTTCACCAGCGCAGCGCGCGAGAGGAAGTAGAATTCCTCCGCTGAGTATTCAGCGAGGCCGTGGTCCAGCGCCTCGAGGAGGGTGAGATATTCGGTGAGCGAGACGGGAACGCCCGTGGCCTTCAGCGCCGCGAAGAAGGTGAGGAACATCTAGGGCTCTCCCGCGAGGATCACCGGATAGCCGGTGAGGCGGGCCTCCTCCGGCGCCTTGCGGCAGAAGGCATCGCTGCCCTTCCTGGCCTCGTAGGAATAGTCCTCATAGAAGGCGTTGAGCGGGCGCGAGAGGAGCGAGGCGAGGCCGGCGATGTCATATTCGTGGAAGTCGACGAAGAGCGTCTTCTTTACCGCCTGGTCGACGCGGTAGCGGCCCTTGCAGTGATCCTCCACTACGCCGAGCAGTGCGACGGCCATGGCGATGCGCGTGCCGCGGTTCTCCGCCAGGGCTGGCGCGGAGAATGCAAGAAGCAGGATCAGCGCTCTTAGTACCATATGCCCATTTTCGACCAGTGGATGCGCGGGGGGCGCACGACGGGGATGATGGACGGGCCCGGCACGGCGCGCCCCTGCGGCAGATCGAGGGTCCGGCTGCCATCGCGGCGGAGTGACATCAGCCGGGCGATGCGGTTCTCGGTGCGCGGATGGGTGCGCAGCAGCGATGGCTCCGGCACGCGCGCACCGGGCAGGACGAGCCCTTCGAGCACCACGCCCCGCTGGCGCTCCAGCACGGAGAGGGCCGAGGCAAGCCCTTCCGGATCCCCCGTCAGCGCTGCGCCGTCGAGGTCGGCGTCATATTCGCGCGCGCGTGACAGGGCGAGCTGCAGAAGGCCGCCAATGGTCGGCGCGAAGATCATCAGCAGCAGGCCCAGAACCGGGAAGTCGAACCCCGTGCCGAGCATCACCGGCACGCCGATGAGGCCGAGCGTCGACATGAAGCCGGTGACGCGGTTCAGCACGTCGGCCATGCCCATGACGCGCAGATCGCCCGAGCGGATATGCGCCACTTCATGGGCAATGATGCCGGAGAGCTGGCGCAGCGTCATCGTCCGCAGCAGGCCGTCGGTCACGGCCACAGCCGAGTCCGTCTTGCTGCCCACCGCAAAGGCATTCATCATCTTGCTCGGCACGTAGTGGAGCTTCGGCACCGCGGGAAGGCCGGCGTTGGCGGAAAGCTGCTCCAGCATGTCGTGCAGTTCGGGCACCTCGTGGCGGGCCAGCGGCCGCGCCTTGTAGAGCGACAGCACCATCTTCGGCGAGGCGCGCCCCAGCATGAAGATGCCCGCGGCGCTGAAGATGGCCGCATAGGCAATGCCCCCATAGCCGAAGGTGACGAAGGCGATGGCGCCCGCGAGGACGGCCGTTCCGCCCACCAGCAGCACGGTGTGGATGAAATTTCTGAAGTCGTGGCTGCGCAGGGCGCGGGGGTCGATGTTGGCTTCGGCGTTCATTCGGCCTTTTCCTCCGGAGCGGATGATACGAGTTCCTTCATCAGGCTGCCCAGCGTTTCCTTGGCGGAAGCCTCTTGCGGGATGGGCCGGCAGACGTCGCGCGCGGCAAGCCCGACGCGCGCCGTGAGGATTCCGTTCACCGCGCCTTCACCGAAGCGGGCGGAGAGCCGGCCGAGCAGGCCCTTGCCCAGCACGTGCTGGATGAGGTTGTCAGAGAGCGCGATGCCGCCCGTCACCGCGAGGTGGCTGACCACCATGCGGGCAAGCCTGAAGGTGGCAAGCGTGGAGGGCCGGCCACCGTAAAGCGTTGCGAGCTCACGCATCATGCGCAGGTTCTGTGCGGCGACGAACAGGATGTCGAGGGCGGGGGTGGGGGCAACCGTGGTCAGCAGCGTGATGCGGCGGGCGGCATGGGCGATGATGCGGTGGGCCTCACCGTCGCGCCAGGCGATGAGATGGCGGTCGGCGAGCTTCATGCGGTCGCGCCCGTCCATGATGTCGCTTTCGTACTGCTTCAGCTCCCTGAGGCCGAGTTGCGCGTCGGCGCGCCCGGCGTAAAGCGACTTCAGCTGGTCGATGGCGCGCTTCGCGGCGGCAGTGTCGTCGGTGTTGATGGCATGGGCCGCGTCGACCTGGATGTGCTCGATGCGGCGGAGCCTCGCGAGCGCCCAGATTTCCCGCGCGATGATGACGAGTGCCGCCAGTGCAGCGATGCCCGCGACGCCGAGCGCCACCCAGCCCAACACGGGCGAGCGCGTGAAGAAATCCTCGACCA
The DNA here is from genome assembly GCA_903930095.1 of uncultured Hyphomicrobiales bacterium. Taxonomy (GTDB): domain Bacteria; phylum Pseudomonadota; class Alphaproteobacteria; order Rhizobiales; family Aestuariivirgaceae; genus Aestuariivirga. The sequence goes on along the minus strand of CAIYXE010000385.1, from coordinate 2,344 downwards.
GCTGCGTGACGGCGAGCCCCGCCCACATCGAGACGAGCAGGAACAGCGCCCCCATCAGGATGGCGCCCCAGCGGAAGCGGCGCGGCTTCGGCAGCGGTGCAGGCGCCATGACGATGAGATCGCCCTCGTCCGTCTCCGGCGCGAAGGTGATGCCGGTGATGGCGCGCGGCCTGCGCTGCGGCTGCTCCTCACGCTCGGGCGCTTCGATCACGAAGGCCTTGGGGTGGCGCGGGCCGTTACTCATTGAAACCGGTCTCCCAGCAGGAATTCCATTGTGCGGTCGAGGCGGATATGGGGCCATGCGCCGTCTTTCGGCAGCGGCGGGCGGAAACGCACGAACTTGAGCGTGCCTTCGAGGGCCCCCTCCAGCGCCCTGGCGGGCTCCTTCGGCAGGTCGCCGGGGAAGATCGCGGCCTCGGCCGTGCCGTCAAAGTGCGTCTCGCCCACCGCCTCGCCCGCGAGCGGCGTGCCGACGATGCATTCGAGCGTCTCGCCCTTCTGGCGGACGCTGGCCTCACGCGTGGCGCGGATGGCGGCAAGTGCAGCGACCTCGATATGTGCGCCGGAATACTCGGCCCGCGTCATGGCGTCGGCCACGATCACCTTCAGGATGTTCTCGAGCCGGTCGTGGCTCGTGTGGTGCAGCAGGTCCGCCTTGGTGGCGGCGAACAGGACCCGGTCGATGCGGCGGCCGAAGAAGGTGGACAGGATCGAGTTCGAACCCTGGCGGAAGCAGGTGAGGATGTCTGTCATCGCCTGCTGCAGGTCCTTCACGGCGGGGGCGCCTGCGTTCAGCGCGGTGAGCGCATCGACCAGCACGATCTGCCGGTCGATCCTGGCGAAATGGCCGTAGAAGAACGGCTTCACGATGGTCGACACATAGGCGTCATAGCGCCGCTGCATCAGCGCACCCAGCGTTCCCCTCGAAAACTCCGTATCCGGAGCAATATCGAGCGGCGCGAAGGCGAGGAGCGGCGAGCCCCTGTAGTCACCCGGCATCAGGAAGCGTCCGGGCGGCAGCGTCGAGAGCGACACGTCTTCCTTGCGGCAGCGGGCAAGATAGGCGGTGAAAAGCTCCGCTGAGGAGATGGCCTCCTGCTCGTCGGCGGGCTTGCCGGGGTCGAGCTCGGAGAGCAGCGCGTGCCATTCACCCGCGTGCGCAAGCCGCGGCGAGACGCGGCTTGCCGCAACGGTTGCGGCCGACCACTCGGCATAGCTCATGCGCATCAGGGGCAGGTCGAGCAGCCACTCGCCGGGATAGTCGACGATGTCGATGTGCAGCCTGCCGCTGCCGAGGTTGCGCGAGAGGAAGCCCAGCGGCGTGTATTCGGCGGTGATCCGCAGCTGGCTGATGCGGCTGGTGCTTTCGGGCCAGTGCCGGTCCTCGCCCGAGAGTGCCTTGACGTGCGTCTCATAGGCGAAGCGCGGTAGCGTGTCGTCCGGCTGGGGTTCAAGGTAGCAGCGCGTGATGCGCCCGCCGGAGAGCGCCTCGAAGGCGGGAAACCGGCCGCCCTTCAACAGCGCATTGACCAGTGCCGTGATGAAGACGGTCTTGCCCGCCCGCGACAGCCCGGTAACGCCCAGCCTCAGCGAGGGGCTGACCAGCCCGGTGGCAAAATCCGCAAGGCCGCCCGCGGCAACGCGCGTGCTGTCCAGGATGTCAGTGACGCGGACGATTTTTCGGTACCCCTTTTCGAGGCCCCATAAGTGGTGCCAACCGCGGCGCAACGCAAGGGAAACTGTCAGCCGTCTGCGAGGTCGCGCGGGCGGAGGAAGGCCTCGAGCCGCGCCGTTCCTTCCGCTGTGTCTGCCCAGTCAGCACCAGCAAACGTCATCACCGCAAGGCCGGCCGTCGGGTACTTCTCCGCCATCGCTTCCTGCAGTGCCTTGTCCGCCTTGCCGGGAAGGGCGAGGGCCAGGGCTTGCGTGGCCGGGTTGTGGGTGACGAGCAGAAGGCGCTTCGCCTTCCCGCCATGGGAGCGGATGGCCTCCAGCAGGGCCGAGCCGTCGCCGAAGTCATAGAGGGCATCGATGAAGCGGGTCTCCGTTTCCGGCAGTTCGCGCGCCGCGATGTCCCAGGTCTGCCGCGTGCGGCGGGCGGGTGAGCAGAGCACAAGCGCAGGGACCAGGCCGTGGCCGGCCATGTAACGCCCCATCAGCTTCGCCGCCTTCTCGCCGCGCGGTGCGAGGGGGCGGTCGATATCCCGCATGCTGCCCTCGCCGATCACGGCCTTGGCATGGCGGAGAAGCAGGAGCTGGCGGTTCGGCATGACGTATCCTCTCCCTCTCTGGCGTCATCCCGGCGCAGGCCGGGATCCAGCTATGTTTCGGCACGTGAGGAAGG
>CAIYXE010000384.1 GCA_903930095.1 uncultured Hyphomicrobiales bacterium | reverse complement strand
GATCTGAAGTGCTCCAACCTCCAGACCGCCGAAGCCTATCGAATGAAGCTGACCCTCCAGGACTTCTACGAGCAGAGCAACCTGCTGGCCGCCGGCCAGTTCCTCGAGGAATGGTGCGAGATGGCCACAGAGTCAGGCCTGCATCCCTTTGTGAAGTTCGCCCAGACCCTCCGGGACCACGCGGCGGGCGTCCTCCGCTGGTTCGTGAAGGGCCTCACCAACGGCATCCTGGAGGGCATCAACTCCCTCATCCAGGCTGCGAAGGCCAAGGCCAGAGGCTATCGAACCGTCCGCAACATCGTGGCCATCGCCTACCTCATCGCAGGCAAGCTTCGCTTCGATGGGCTGGCACCCCTTTGGGGATCGCCGCTGGGGGCCGCTACTCCGTTACCCACCTGAAACAGCGAGGAACCTCTTTGTCTTGGTAGGGCTAACGGGATTTGAACCCGTGTTACCGCCGTGAAAGAGGGGTAAGTTAGGTTTTAATGACATGGGTGAAATTTGTAACAACGTGGTATGGCATTACTTGGTGATTTGCCATACACTAGTGTGCAGGGCTATTTTTCAGCATTTAGGAGTGTCGTTTCCCGCTCATTTCCCGCTGGAGGACAAGATGGTCAGGAATGTAATCACAGGATTGATTGACACCAGGACCGCCCGAGCGAGGCTAAAGGCCCGAAAAGAGCCCTTCTGGATCACCCTCGCCACCGGGGAGGCCCTCGGCTATTTTCGCCCACAGAACGGCGGGGCCGGGACCTGGTTCGCGCGGTTCTACGACAGCCGCACGCGAAAGAGGATGAAGAAAAGTCTTGGCACGGCAGACGACTTTGCCGATGCGGACGACCGTGACGTGTTCACCTGCGCCCAGGCCCAAACCAAGGCCCGTGAATGGTTCGAGGAGATGCGCTCCACCGCCCGCGGCGAGGTCCACCGTCAGGGTCCCCTCACAGTGGCCCAAGCCTGGGAGGCCTACGAGGATTACTCGGAGCGTCGCGGGAAGAAGGGACTCCCCGGGACCCGCCAACTGGTCGAAGCCCACATCCTCCCCTCCCTCGGGAAGACCGAGGTCATCGAGCTCACCCAGTGGGTCATCGAGCGGTGGCACTCCGCCATCGCCAAGGCCCCTGCGCGCGTTCGTGCGAAGAAAGACCAAGCGCCCGCCTTCAAGGCGGCCCCCACCACCGACTACGAGAAGCGGGCCCGCCGGGCCACGGCCAACCGGATCCTCACGGTGCTCAAAGCCATCCTCAATTTCGCCAAGCACCGCGGGTTGACCCGGGTCAACAGTGACGCCTGGCGGGAGGTGAAACCCTTCGAGGGTGTGGTGGCGTCCCGGCAGCGGTTCCTGACGCCCGAAGAAGCCCAGCGTCTCGTGAACGTCTGTCCGCCGGACTTCAAGCGCCTTGTGCAGGGGGCCCTCTACACCGGCGCCCGCTTCGGCGAGCTTGCCCGTATGGTGGTGTCTGATTTCAACCCGTCAGAAGGCAAGGTCACGATCGGTCCCTCGAAGAACAACCCTCACCCGCGTCATGCGGTCCTCCAGGCGGAGGGACGGGAATTCTTCAAGGACCTCACGGCTGGCCGTCGGGGTGACCAGCCCATGTTCCTGCGGGAGTCCTTCGCAAACCGGAACAGCAAGAGTGCCAAGGTGATCCGCACCTGGCGCAAGTCAGAGCCGGCCCGGTGCATGATCGAAGCCTGCGAGGCCTCAGGTCTGGAGTCGCTCACCTTCCACGAACTGCGGCACACCCATGCCTCCGGACTGGTGAACAATGGGGTGCCTCTTGCGTTCGTGGCTGCGCAGCTTGGGCACTCGGATACCCGGATGGTGGAGAAGCACTACGGCCATCTGGCGCCCTCGGCCATGGCCGATGCGATCCGAGCGCTCGCTCCCAAGTTGGGCATTTTTTCGGAGTCGAAGGTCGAATCCCT
>CAIYXE010000383.1 GCA_903930095.1 uncultured Hyphomicrobiales bacterium | reverse complement strand
TCGTCCTTGAGGTGCAGCACGATCGACGTGCCGCGCGGGGCACGCTCGACCGGCGTGACGGTGAAGCTTCCCGAGCCGTCGGACGACCACATGGAGGCCTGCTCCGACCCGGCGCGGCGGGAGGTGACATCCACGCGCAAGGCGACGATGAAGCCGGAATAGAAGCCGATGCCGAACTGGCCGATCAGGTGCAGATCGCCCTGCGCCGCCTTGGCCTTCTCGACGAAGGCCTGGGTGCCGGACCTGGCGATGGTGCCCAGGTTTTCGACCAGCTCCTGCTCGCTCATGCCGATGCCGGTGTCGGCGATGGTGAGGGTCTTCTTCTCCTTGTCGGGCGTGATGGTGATGGTGAGTTCGGGTGAACCTTCAAGGAGGCCGGGTGCTGCGATCGCCTCATAGCGGAGCTTGTCCAGCGCGTCGGCGGCGTTCGAGACCAGCTCGCGCAGGAAGACGTCGCGGTCGGAGTAGACCGAATGCACCATCAGGTGCAGCAGCTTGGCGACCTCCGCCTGGAACGGGTGGGAGGTTGCGGAATGCGGCGCGTGGGCCGCCGTGTCATTGGCCATGTTCCCTCATCACAAGCACGTGAAACGATGCCTGCGCATATCGGGTGCGGCGGCGGAACGGTCAAGGGGGCCAAGGAAAACGGCCGGAACAGGGTTGCTCCGGCCGCGAAACGCGACGCCAACGCCTCGCACTCACTCACTTACTTGTACGCTGAAAGGGATGGCCCGGCCGGCAAACAAGCTTCGGGGGGCTGGGGGGGCTGAGATTTCCGATGCTCAGCGCCAGCCGGGCCTCTAGAGGCAACGATCGTCTTATCGCCTTCGAGATGGGCGGCAGCTTGATGCAAATGCGGCGGAAAGGTGATTTTCCGGGAGGCTTGCCTTGCCAAGACCGCGCGTCCGGTCCATCTTCAGGAAAACGTCATGGGCCCGTCACAAACAGAAGGGTGGGCAATTGGACAAGACCGAAGACATCATTACCCTCCGGCCCTGGCAGGCGGCGCCAGCGGCCGGTGACCGGAAAGCCCCTGACCGCGTGTGTTTCGACCGCAAGGAACTCCAGACCATTCTCGGCTTCTACGGCACCAAGGTGGCAGAGGGCGAGTGGCGCGATTACGCCATGGATTTCGGACAGGAGAAAGCTGTGTTCTCCGTCTTCCGCCGCGCCTCGGAAGTGCCGCTCTACCGCATCGTGAAGGACCCCGCGCTGGCGCGCAAGCAGGGCATCTATTCCGTTGTGGCACAAGGCGGCCTGATCATGAAGCGCGGCCACGACCTCGCCACCGTGCTGCGCGTGCTGGCCAAGGCGCCGAAGCTCACCGCGCTCTGAAACCCGCCTCCACAACGAAAAACCCCGGCCCTTTTCAGGACCGGGGCTTGATGCCGTTGGTTGCGGCGGTTACTCGCTGCTGTTCATGAAACCCAGGATCTGCAGGATGTTCACGAAGATGCTGACGAAGCTGCCGTAGAGCATGAAGGCGCCGAAGATCGACTTGCGGGCAACCGCTTCCTGACCTTCCGACTCGACATACATTTCCTTGATGACCTGCGTTTCCCAGGCCGTGATCAGCGACACGAAGACCACGAAGCCGAAGGAGATGAGCATGCTGATCATCATCGTGGCCGCGCCGACGCCGGTGAACATGGCGACCACGAGGTTGACGAGAGCAGCGATGAGCAGGCCCATCAGCGCCATGCCCGCGATGGCGCCCATGCCGGACAGGTCACGCTTGGACGTGTAGCCCCACATGCTCATGGCGCCGAAGGTGAGCGAGGCGGACAGGAAGGCCGTCATCACCATCGAAGGATCGATGCCGAGATAACGGTTCACGATCGGCGCAATGCCGATGCCCCAGAGCGCCACATAGACCCAGTAGACCACGTGAGCGCGCGCCACCGTGCCACCCATGAGCAGGCGCTGGGCGAAGAAGCCCATGCCGATCAGGCCGATGAGCGCCGGGAAGGCGAGCACATTGGCCACGGCGCCGAGCGCCGGGATGGTGAAGGTCGCCATAACGATCGCAGCCGTGACCGCCACGCCAAGCGCCATGTAGTTGTAAATGCCCAGCATGTAGGAGCGGAGACCCTGGTCCACTGCGGCCTGGGTGCCCACCCGCGTCTGGGAAGGATATCTGAATTCAGCCATGTCGTTCCTCCAGCAGTAGCTTTGCGTCGAATATGGGCGAGCGCCCCTTCATCTTCAAGTTACAGGAATTTAAGGAGCCCCGGCCCGCATCAGCCGGCGGCGTACTGGTCCATCTTGCGGGCCAGCACGATGTCCTTCTCGGTGACGCCGCCCGCCGAGTGGGTGGCGAGCGTCACATCGACCCGGCCATAGACATTAAACCATTCGGGATGGTGGTCGGCCTTTTCGGCGAACAGCGCAACCCGGCTCATGAAGGCCCAGGCCTGGCTGAAGGACTTGAATTGATAGGTCCTCGTGATGGCGTCACGGCCCTTGGCCTCCTGCCATTCGCGGAGTTCATGCAGCGCCTTCGCCCGTTCAACGCCAACCAGTGCCTTGTCTGTCATTGCCCCGCCTGTAAACGATAGGATTCTTCCACCGCGTAGGGACCACCCCCGCGCGACGGCCGGGACGAGAACAGCACAAAACGCGCCACCTCGAAGACCCGGCTCTTGTAGAGGTTATGGGAGGCGATGAAGCGGTGCAAGGCCTGATGGTCCGGCTCCTTGAGCCTGGCCAGCGTCACATGGGGTGCGAACTTGCGGGGCTCGGGCGGCATGCCCAGCGCCTGGCAGATGCGCTCGTGAATGGACTGCAGCCGCCGCAACTCGGGGTTTTCCTCGACGGCCGCGAAGAGCGTGTGGGGCTTGTTGCCGCCGAACAGGCCGCAACCTGCCAGCTGCAGCTGGAAGGGCCTGGCTTCCACCCCTTCAAGCTCATAGCTGATCTCGCGGGCCAGCCCCTCGTCGATGTCGCCGATGAAGCGGAGCGTGATGTGGTAGGACTCGCGGTCGATCCACCGCGCCCCGCTGATGCCGCCCCGCATCAGGTCAAGATCGAAGGCCACATCATCCGGGATTTCGACGCCGGTGAACAATCGTGGCATGGCGGGCCTCCTCTGCCGTGACGGGTGAGCAGTGCGCGTTGTGTCAACGGTAACGCGATTCTCGCTATTCCAAAGCGCTATTTTGCAGCGACCTGATCCAGCAATCGTTCTACATCCGGCAGGATGCGCGATACGATCACGTCCACGCCCGCCGGGTTCGGGTGCATGCCATCAGCCTGGTTGAGCTTCACCTCCGCCGCCACGCCGTCCAGGAAGAACGGGTAGAGCAGCGTGCCATGCTTTGCCGCCAGCCGCGGATACATGCCGTCGAAGGCCGCCTGGTAATCCGGCCCCAGATTGGGCGGGGCCCGCATGCCGGCGAGCAGCACGGGCAATTTCCGCTCCGCGAGATTGCCCAGAAGCTGATCCAGCGCCTGTTCCGCCTGCGGCACGGGAAGCCCCCGCAGCGCATCGTTTGCGCCGAATTCGACGATCACCGCATCGACCTCCTCCGACAGCGCCCAGTCGAGGCGCGAGGCGCCGTCGAGTGCGGTATCGCCCGCAACGCCTGCGTTGATCACTTTCACGTCATGTCCCCTGGCCTTCAACGCGGCCTCCAGCTTCACGGGAAAGGCATCCGAGGGCTGCAGGCCGTAGCCTGCGATGAGACTGTCTCCCAGCGCCAGCAGGGTGACGGTCTGGGCAGCGGCGGCGTTGATCATCAGGACGGCGAAGGCGAGAACGGCGGAAAGTTTCAGCATCTTCGTCAATTAAGCGCCACGGTTGGCATGTTCAAGCATCCGGATCTCGACAACCGGCGTAAGGAAACCCATGTTCGATGCAATGACCGCCACCGCCGTTTCCCTGAAAGACGTTCACCTGATCCTGCCGAGCCGCGCCGGCAACGTCGACATCCTGCGCGGCGTTGACCTGACGGTGAAGCCGGGCGAGGCCATAGGAATCGTCGGCCCCTCGGGCTCGGGCAAGACCACGCTGCTGATGGTCATCGCCGGGCTCGAGCGCGCCAGCCGGGGCGAAGTGATCGTCGCGGGCCAGTCGCTTGCCGGCAAGGGGGAGGACGAACTCGCCGCGTTCCGGCGTGACAACATCGGCATCGTGTTCCAGTCCTTCCACCTGATTCCCACCATGACGGCGCTGGAGAATGTCGCGGTGCCGCTGGAATTCCGCGGCGCGAAGGACGCGATGGCGATTGCCGAAGACAAGCTGAAGCGGGTGGGCCTCGGCCACCGGCTGACGCACTACCCCGGCCAGCTCTCGGGCGGCGAGCAGCAGCGCGTGGCGATTGCCCGCGCGCTGGCATCGGGCGCGAAGATCATCATCGCGGATGAGCCGACCGGCAACCTCGACCATGTGACGGGCGAGCAGATCATCCGGCTGCTCTTCGACCTCAGGACGCAGGATGGCGCCTCGCTCCTGCTCGTCACCCATGACCGCGCGCTGGCCGAGCGCTGCGACCGGGTGGCAGAAGTGCTGGATGGCCGGATCGTCTCCGGGGCCCATCCATGAACCCCGCGCTCTGGCTGCGCTTTGCAGCCCGCGACCTGCGCTCTGGGCTCCAGGGTTTCTGGATATTCCTGACCTGCCTGGCGCTCGGCACCGGCACCATCGCCATCATCGGCTCGCTCACCGCGGCAATGGAGCGCGGGCTGGACGAACAGGGCCAGCCGCTGCTGGGCGGCGACCTTGAATTCGCGCTCGTCCACCGCGAGACGAGCCCCGAGGAATTTGCCTTCATCTCCTCCAAGGGCATTGTGAGCCGCGTCGCCACGGTGCGCGGCATGGCAGTGGCGGGCGAGAATGCCACGCTGATCGAGGCCAAGGCCGTTGACGCCAACTACCCGCTCTACGGCGAGGTGAGGCTCGAGGGCGGCATGACGCTCTCGGACGCCGTCGCCACGGTGGACGGCGTGCCGGGCGTTGCCGCCGACCCGCTGCTGATGGGCCGCCTGGGGGTCAAGCCCGGGGACCGGATCAGGCTCGGCTCCATCGAGGTCGCCGTGCGGGCGCTGATCGAACACGAGCCGGACCGGTTGTCCGACGGGGTGGTGCTGGGCCCGCGCCTGCTGCTGACCGAGGAGACGCTGCGCGCGACCGGCATCGTGCAGCCGGGCAGCCTCATCACCTGGCGCTACCGCGTCAAGACACCGGACACCGGCCAGGACGCCGTCCGCGCCGTGGTCAAGGAGGCGGAACAGACGTTCGAGGATGCAGGCTGGCGCATCAGGACGCGTAACAACGCGGCCGCGAATGTCGACGGCTTCATCGAGCGGCTGGGCTATTTCATGACGCTCGTGGGGCTCGCCTCGCTGATCGTCGGCGGCGCGGGCATCGCCAATGCCGTGCAGGCCTTCGTGACCCGCAAGATGGGCTCGATCGCCACGCTCAAATGCCTCGGCGCGTCCTCAAGCGATGTGCTCGGGATCTACCTGACGGAGATCCTGCTCGTGGGCGCCATCGCCATCGCCATCGGGCTCCTCGCGGGCGCCGTGGCGCCGCCGCTGGTCGCCGCACTGCTCGGGCCCCTGCTGCCGCTGCCGGTGGCGACGGGAATCGAGGTGCGGCCCCTGCTGTTTGCCGCAGCGCTTGGCTTTCTCACCACCATCGCCTTCGCGCTGTGGCCGCTGGCGCATACGCGGCGCGTGGCGGCCTCAGCACTTTTCCGCTCACGGATTGCGCCGGTGCATGGCTGGCCGGGTCCGGCGGAGCTCGCCGTCATCGGCGGGGCGCTGGCGCTCATCGCGCTGCTGACCTTCCTCTCCTTCGAGAACACGCGCATCACCGCCTATTTCCTGCTGGGGCTGGTGGCCAGCTTCGTGGTGCTGCTGGGTCTGGCGCGGCTGATCATCCTCGCTGCCCGGCGCATGCCACGCAGCGCCTCCGCCATCTGGCGCTATGCCATCGGCAACATCCACCGGCCGGGCTCAGCGGCAGCCTCCGTGATCCTGGCGCTGGGCCTCGGGCTCACCCTGTTCGTGACGCTGGCGCTCACCGACCGCTCGATCTCGTCTGAACTCCGCTCCGGCATTCCAGAGAAGGCGCCGGCCTTCTTCTTCCTTGACGTGCGCAACAACGAGCTTGCCCAGTTCAAAGAGGCCGTGGGCCGGGAGCAGGGCGTCACCCATGTCAACAACTCACCGATGCTGCGGGGCCGCGTCGTCGCCGTGAAGGGCGTTCCGGCGGCAGAGGTCAAGGCCTCGCCCGAATCGAACTGGGCGCTGCGCGGCGACCGCGGCCTCACCTATGCGGAAACGCTTCCCGAGGGCTCGCGGCTCGTCGCGGGCGAATGGTGGCCCGAAGGCTATGACGGCCCGCCGCTGGTGTCCCTCGTCGACGAGATCGCCGTGGGGATCGGCGTCAAGATCGGCGACGAGATCACCGTCAATGTGCTGGGCCGCGAGATCACCGCGAAGGTGGCCAATCTCCGGCAGGTGAACTGGCGGAGCCTCGGCATCAATTTCGTGATGGTGTTCTCGCCCAACACGCTGAAGGGAGCGCCCCACAGCCACATCGTGACGGTGGAGATGGATGGCGGCGACGAGGCGCAGCTGCTGAACCGGATGGCGCGGGCCTACCCGTCCGTCACCGCGGTGCGCGTCAAGGACGCGATCGACATCGTGAGCAGGCTTCTCGAGCAGATGCTGATGGCGATCCGCGGGGCGAATGTGCTGACGCTCTTCACGGGTGTCCTCGTGCTGGCGGGGGCCCTGGCGGCGGGACTTTCCGAACGGCTCTACGAGGCGGTGGTGCTCAAGACCTATGGCGCCTCCAAGCGGCAGCTGGTGGGCGCCTTCGTCATCGAATACGCAGGGCTGGGGCTTGCGGCAGCGGCCTTCGGGCTGGCGGTTGGATCGCTCGCCTCATGGTTCCTGGCGCGCTTCATCCTCGAGCTGCCGTGGAGCTTCTCGGCGGTAACCGCGACGGCGACGGCGCTGATCGCCATGCTGGTGACGATTATCGCCGGGCTGGCGGTGACGTGGACCGCGCTGTCGGCGAAGCCCGCGCCATTCCTGAGAAACGAGTAGAAATCGCAACCGCTTCCGGATAGTCAGGATCTCATGGTCGTTCTCAATCGCATCTACACCCGCACCGGCGATGCCGGGGAAACCGCTCTCGGTTCCGGCGAACGCGTCTCCAAGGCGCATCTCCGGATCCAGGCCTATGGCACGGTCGACGAGACCAACGCCACGCTGGGCATCGTGCGCCTCTCCACGGCCACACCCGACATGGCGAAGCTCGACCAGATGCTGGCGCGCATCCAGAACGAGCTGTTCGATCTGGGCGCCGATCTCTGCGTTCCGGAGACGGGCAAGGATCTGGGCTACGAACCCTTGCGCATCCTGCCCAAGCAGTATGAGCGGATCGAGGCGGAGATCGACGAGCTCAACGGCGAGCTTTCCCCGCTGCGCTCCTTCGTGCTGCCGGGCGGCCACCCGGCCGCAGCACAGCTTCACCTCACGCGCACCGTCTGCCGCAGGGCAGAGCGCCTGATGGTCGAACTCGCCTCACACGCGGGCGAGTATGTGAGCGAGGGGGCGATCGCCTACATCAACCGGCTCTCAGACTTCTTCTTCGTGGCCAGCCGCTGGGCCAATGCGCACTCCGGCGCAGGCGACGTGCTGTGGGTGCCGGGCAAGACGCGGCAGGGCTGACGATCGATGTTCATCCCCCTTCATGATTCGACACCGCTGAAGGTCATCCGTTTCCAGGCCGTCACCATTGCCATCATCCTGCTGGAGGTGGCGGTCTATCTCGTGACCGGCGCATTCAGGACGGAATCCTCGCTCGCCGCCACGGCGGCCCTGTGGGGCGTGGTGCCGGGCGAGGTCACCGGCATGATGCCGCCCATCCTGGGCTATGATCCGGTGCCCGAGCCCTTCACCCTCATCAGCTATCAGTTCCTGCATGGCAGCTGGTGGCACCTCATCTCCAACATGCTGTTCCTCTGGGTCTTTGCCGACAACATCGAGGATGCCTATGGCCATGCCGCCTTTGCCTTGCTCTTCCTGTTCTGCGGCATGGTCGCGGCGATGGCCCATGTTCTGGTGATGCCCACATCGGGCGCCCCGCTGGTGGGCGCGTCCGGCGCGGTGTCTGGCGTGCTGGGGGCCTATCTGGTGCTGTTCCCGAAGGCACGCGTGTGGATCCTGCTGGCGGCGCGCATTCCGTTGCGGATCGGCGCGCTGTGGGTGCTGGGCGGCTGGTTCGTCCTGCAGCTGGTTTCCTGGTGGATGACGCGGAGTGCCGAGACACAGATTGCCTGGGGGGCCCACGTCGGGGGCTTCATCGCCGGTGCGGCGATCACCTATGCGATCCGCCGGAGGCTGTGGATGCGGCTCGGGGCCTGAGCCCTGACGGGGCGCAGGAAAGCGTCGCATTCGGCTCCCAAGCGGCGTTGGCGGAATTGACTTGAGGGGTTCCCCTCACTAGGGTCCGCCCACTTTTTCGAAGACCGCCATACCGAGGAATGTGATGAAAGTTCTGGTCGCTGTGAAGCGGGTCGTTGACTACAACGTCAAGATCCGCGTGAAGGCCGACGGTTCGGGTGTCGAACTGGCCAATGTGAAGATGTCGATGAATCCGTTCGACGAAATCGGCGTCGAGGAGGCCGTGCGCCTCAAGGAATCCGGCAAGGCGACGGAAGTGGTGGCGGTGTCCATCGGCCCGGCCCAGGCCCAGGAAACGCTGCGCACGGCACTCGCCATGGGCGCGGACCGGGCGATCCTGGTCAAGACGGATGACCTGGTGGAACCGCTGGCGGTTGCCAAGATCCTGAAGGGCATCGTGGCGGCCGAAAGCCCCGAAATCGTCATCCTCGGCAAGCAGGCGATCGACGACGACTGCAACCAGACCGGCCAGATGCTGGCAGCCCTCCTCGGCTGGCCGCAGGCGACCTTCACCTCCAAGCTTGAGCCCGGTGCGGGCGAAGCGCAGATCACGCGTGAAATCGACGGCGGGTTGCAGATGCTGACGGTGAAGCTGCCGGCGGTGGTCACCACCGACCTCCGCCTCAACCAGCCGCGCTATGCCTCGCTTCCCAACATCATGAAGGCGAAGAAGAAGCCGCTGGATGAGAAGACGCCCGCTGATTACGGCGTGGACACCGCACCCCGCCTGAAGGTCGTCAAGACCGAGGAGCCGCCAAAGCGCCTGGCCGGCATCAAGGTGGGCTCGCCCGCCGAGCTCGTCGCCAAACTCAAGGAAGCAGGAGCACTCTGATGGCCGTCCTCCTCATCGCCGAACACGACAACACCTCCATCAAGGACGCCACCCACAAGGCGCTGACAGCCGCTGCCCGGATGGGCGGGGATGTGCATGTGCTGGTCGCCGGCAACAATGCCGCGAGTGCCGCAGCGCAGGCGGCGAAGCTCGATGGCGTCGCCAGGGTGCTGCATGTCGAGTCGGCAGCGCTCGAGCGCCCGCTGGCAGAGCCGATGGCGGCCCTGGTCGTGGCGCTCAGCGGCGCCTATGACCACATCGTCACGCCCGCGACGGGCAATGGCAAGAACTTCATGCCGCGCGTGGCCGCCCTGCTCGACGTGATGCAGATTTCCGACATTTCCGACGTGAAGGCGCCCGACACCTTCGTGCGCCTGATCTATGCCGGAAACGCCGTGCAGACCGTGCAGTCAACGGATTCCAAGAAGGTCATCACCGTGCGCACCGCCTCCTTCGCCGCCGCTGGCGAAGGCGGATCGGCGGAAGTGGTCAAGATGGATCCGCCGGCCGATCCGGGCCTGTCCTCCTACAAGGGCGAGAACCTGTCGAAGTCCGACCGGCCCGAACTCACCTCGGCCCGCATCGTCGTCTCGGGCGGCCGCGGCATGCAGAACGGCGAGAACTTCAAGCTGCTCGAATCAGTCGCCTCCAAGCTCAACGCCGCAGTGGGCGCATCGCGCGCGGCCGTCGATGCCGGCTATGTGCCGAACGACTACCAGGTCGGCCAGACCGGCAAGGTGGTGGCCCCCGACATGTACATCGCAGTCGGCATCTCCGGCGCCATCCAGCATCTTGCCGGCATGAAGGATTCGAAGATCATCGTCGCCATCAACAAGGATGAAGAAGCGCCGATCTTCCAGGTGGCGGATTACGGCCTGGTGGCGGACCTGTTCACCGCCGTGCCGGAATTCGACGCGGAACTGGCCAAGCTCGGAAAATAGGCCGCACGCAAGGCGCGCGTCCGAAGGGCGGCTCCGGCCGCCCTTTTTTGTGATCCGGAGGCTGAACCCCTCACTCAGCACATGATCAGAAGCCATCAATTCGGCACTCATCCATTCAGTAAGCGCAGGTCTCCAATCGAAAGTGCTATTGCTGCATCTGCGAAACACCCTTGCCCCTGTTATTGGCACGATATAGGCTTCGGCAGTTTCTGAATTCAGGCACTTTGTTCACATGCAGATCAAGAAAGTCGGCGTCATCGGCGCCGGTCAGATGGGCAACGGCATCGCGCATGTCTGCGCGGTGGCGGGCTATGACGTCGGCCTCTTCGACGTGGTCAAGGAGCGGATGGAGGCGGGGCTTGCCACCATCAACGGCAATCTCGCGCGGCAGGTGCGCTCGGGAAAGCTGTCGGAAGCCGACCGTGACGCCGCCCTTTCCCGCATCCGCGGCATCCCATCCTATGAGGGCTTTGCCGACTATGACCTGGTGATCGAGAGCGCCACCGAGGACGAGCAGGTCAAGCGCAAGATCTACCAGGCGCTCTGCCCGCACCTGAAGCCCGAGTGCCTCGTCGGCTCCAATACGTCCTCGATCTCGATCACAAGGCTTGCAGCCGCGACGGACCGGCCCGAAAAGTTCATGGGCATACATTTCATGAATCCGGTGCCGGTGATGGAGCTCGTCGAGCTGATCCGCGGCATTGCCACCGAGGAACAGACTTTCTCGGTCGCCAAGGAATTCGCCACTTCCCTCAAGAAGACGATCGCGGTTTCGGAGGACTTCCCCGCCTTCATCGTCAACCGCATCCTGCTGCCGATGATCAACGAGGCGATCTACACGCTCTATGAAGGCGTGGGCGGCGTCGA
>CAIYXE010000382.1 GCA_903930095.1 uncultured Hyphomicrobiales bacterium | reverse complement strand
TCAGCTCGCCCACGCCATGGCCGTCCTTCAACTCGCTGGTGATGACGGAGACGAGGTGGTGGACATTGGCATAGGTCTCCAGCCCGCAGAGCACCGGCACCTTCACCGTGCCGGGCTTCGAGACGCGCGAGAGATCGTTGCGCAGCAGATCGACGATCATCACATTCTCCGCGCGGTCCTTGCGGCTCGATGTCAGGTCGGCGATCAGGCTTGCATCGCGCGAGGGATCACTGTCGCGGCGGCGCGTGCCCTTGATGGGGCGGGCCTCGACGGTGGTGCCATCGTAACGCAGCAGGCGCTCCGGACTGGAGGATGCGATCTGGACCGTGCCGTAATCCATGAAGGCGGCGAAGGTGGCGGGGTTCTTGAGCCGCAGCACGCGGTAGAAGGCGAGCGGGTCGAAGCCTTCGGGGATCGGGCTTGAGAACATCTGCGTGATGTTGGCCTGGAAGATGTCGCCCGCGAGGATGTACTCGACCGTGCGGGCAATCGCCGCCTCATAGGCCTCGCGCGTGAAGTTCGATTGCCAGCCCGTGATGGCGTGTGATCCGAGTGCTTTCGGCCTCTGCTTCAGCAGCGCTTCCATCTCGTCAGCACGTTCGGGTGTTTCGGAGATGATCCATGCCCGTTCCTGCATATGGTCGAAAGCCGCCACGCAGTCGAAATGGTGGAGCATCAGGTCCGGGCAGAGCGGTGAAAAGTCTGGAAGCTTCGCGTCCGGCTCCAGCCTCCTGCCGAAGTCATAGGAAATGTAGCCCGCCAGCCCGCCCTGAAACGGGGGGAGGCCCGGCACATGGCGCTGGCGGTTCTCCGCCACCAGGCGGCTGATGAGGGTGAGGGCGCTGTCAGCCTGCGGCATGCCGTTGAGGAAGGTACCTTCCGCATTCACCTCCAGCGTGGCCTTCGGGTTGCAGGCGAGGAAGGAATAGCGGCCCAGCTGCTCTGAGCGCATGACGCTTTCGAGCAGCGTCAGGTGGCTCTGGCCCTGGAGGCGCAGCGCCAGGGCGGACGGCTCCAGGCAGACGATCTCGCGTGTATGGGGTTCCCGCATCTCGCCCGCCATATAAGGGTGGAAGCGGGCTGCCCCCAAGTCTATTTCAGACGGGATGACCGGCGATTCCGCCATAGCCGAGGTTCTCCTGCCGCTGGCGCTGGAGGGGCCTTATTCCTACCGGGTGCCGGCTGGCATGGCGCTGGAGCCGGGGAGCTATGTGGTGGTGCCGCTGGGCCCCCGGCAGATGATCGGCGTCGTCTGGGCGCTGAAAGACAAGGCAGATACCGACAAGAAGCTGCGCGACGTGGGCGAATGCTTCGACATGCCGCCGCTGCCGGAGGCGCACCGGAAATTCATCGAATGGCTGTCGGCCTATTATCTCGAACCTATGGGCAATGTGCTGCGCATGGTGTTGCGGGCGCCCGGCGCCTTCGAGGGACCGAGGGAGCAGATCGCCTATCGCGCCACCCAATCGGTTCCGAAACGGATGACCCCGCAGCGCGCCCGCGTGCTGGAGATGGCGCGGGAGGGCTTCGCCATGCGCGCTGCCGAACTGGCGGAGGCGGCAGGTGTCGGCACCTCCGTGGTGAAGGCGCTGGCGAAGGACGGCGCGCTGGAGGCGGTGGCGCTGCCCGCGCTGAAGCGCTTTCCGGAACCCGACCTCAATGCCGGGGGCTTTACCCTGTCGAAGGACCAGCAGGCGGCGGCACAGGCGCTCCGCGCCGTGGTGGCACAGCGCCAGCACAAGGTGATGCTGCTCGACGGTGTGACGGGCTCCGGCAAGACGGAAGTCTATTTCGAGGCGATGGCGGCGGCACTGGCTTCAGGGGCCCAGGTGCTGCTGCTGCTGCCCGAGATTGCGCTGACGGGGCCATTCCTTGCCCGTGTCGAAACCCGCTTCGGCTGCGAACCGGCGCAATGGCATTCGGATGTCCGCCCGCGCGAGCGTGAGCGGGTGTGGCGCGGCGTGGCGGATGGCTCCGCGAAGATCGTGGTGGGCGCGCGCTCGGCGCTGTTCCTGCCGTGGAAGAGCCTCAAGCTCATCGTTGTCGATGAGGAGCATGAGAGCGCTTACAAGCAGGACGACGGCGTGCCCTACCATGCGCGCGACATGGCGGTGCTTTATGGGTCCATCGGGAAATTCCCCGTGGTGCTGTCCTCCGCCACGCCCTCGCTCGAGACTTTGGTGAATGTCGACCGCGGCCGCTACGGCGTGGTGCGGCTGATGGACCGGCATGGGCGGCCCGAGCTTCCCGAGATCGGCCTCATCGACATGAAGCGCGTGGCGCTTGAGCCCGGCACGTGGCTCTCCGCCCCCCTGTTCGAGGAGGTGAGCAAAACGCTGGCCGAGGGCGACCAGGCGCTGCTGTTCCTCAACCGGCGGGGCTATGCACCCTTGACGCTGTGCCGGGCCTGCGGGCACCGGCTGGAATGCCCCAATTGCGCGGCGTCCCTGGTGGAGCACCGCTTCCGGCGGCAGCTGATGTGCCATCATTGCGGCCACCTCGAACCCATGCCGCAGGAATGCCCGCACTGCCATGTGCCGGGCAAGATGGTGCCGGTGGGGCCGGGGGTGGAGCGGCTGGCGGAGGAGGCGGCTCAACGCTTTCCCGAGGCGCGGATTGCGATTTTGTCGAGCGACCTCTCGCGGGGCACGCTGCTGCGCGATGGCCTCCGCGATGTGGCGGAGGGGCAGTATAATCTGGTCATCGGCACGCAGCTGGTGGCCAAGGGGCATCATTTTCCGCATCTCACGCTGGTGGGCGTGGTGGATGCGGACCTTGCATTGGAATCCTCCGACCCGCGCGGTGGCGAGCGCACCTGGGCGCTGATGGCGCAGGTTGCGGGGCGCGCGGGGAGAGGCGCGAAGCCGGGGCGGGCACTGGTGCAGACCTATTTGCCCGAACACCCGCTGATGCAGGCGCTGAAGAAGGGCGACCGCGATTCCTACCTCAATCAGGAGAAGGCGATCCGCGAAAATGCGGGGCTTCCACCCTATGGGCGGCTGGCGGCGCTGGTGATCTCGGGGACAGAGGCTTCCGAGGTGGAACGCTTCGCCCGCAGCCTCGGGCTGATTGCGCCACTGGCTGACGGCATCACCGTGCTGGGCCCGGCCCAGGCGCCGATCGCCATGGTGCGCGGGCGGCACCGCTGGCGGTTTCT
>CAIYXE010000381.1 GCA_903930095.1 uncultured Hyphomicrobiales bacterium | reverse complement strand
CCCGGCGAAGGTGAGAGAGTCGAGCAAGATGAGGGTTAAAATTCCTACTTGCTTTTATTCCTACGATGTGCTAATCAGGCCTTCTGCTGATTGACATCGTTAAACCTAACCCTCCTCCGGCTCACGGGCGCCGGATGTTGCGGCGGCACCCGGGCTCACGAAGGCCTCATTGCGGCCAGGGCAGCGACCAGGTCTTCACGTTGGTGAAGAACTTCATGGCCTCCATGACGCCTTCCTTGACGCCATTGCCGGAATCCTTGATGCCGCCGAAGGGCGACATCTCGATCCGGTAGCCCGGCACTTCCCAGATGTTGACGGTGCCGACGTTCAGCCCCTCGATGAATTTGGTGATGCGCGAGAGGTTGTTGGTGCAGACGCCGGACGACAAGCCGAAGGCGGTGGAGTTGGAGATGCGGATCACCTCGTCATCGTCATTGGGCACGCGGACGATGGGGATGATGGGGCCGAAGGTTTCCTCGAAGACGAGTTCCGACCGGTGCGGAACGAAATCGACCGTGATGGGCGGCAGAAGGGCGCCCTGGCGGCCGGGGTTGTAGAGGATCTTCGCTCCCTGCTCCGCGGCCTTGTGGACGCGCTCCTCGAAGGTTTTGGCGGCGAGCTCATGGACCACGGTGCCGAGGTCGGTCGAGGGATCCATCGGATCGCCGAATTTGATGGCCTTGGCCTTGGCGAGGACCTTCTCGACGAAGCGGTCTGCCACGCGGTCCTGCACGAGGATGCGCTTCACCGCCGTGCAGCGCTGGCCGGAATTGCGGGTGGCGCCCGCAACGGCAAGCTCTGCCGCCTTGTCGAGATCCGAGTCCGACAGATCATCGAGGATGATGAGCGGGTCGTTGCCGCCCAGTTCCAGTGCGGCGCGCTTGTAGCCGGCCTTGGCGGCGATGATCTTGCCGACGCGCACGCCGCCGGTGAAGGTGATGATGTCGATGTTGGCATTCGTCACCATCTCGTCGCCGATATCGTCCGGCCAGCCGGTGACGACCTGGAACATTTCAGGCGGCAGGCCTGCCTCATAGAGGATGTCGGCCAGGGCGATGCAGGTGAGGGGTGTGAGTTCCGTGGGCTTGGCGACAACGCAGTTGTTGGTGGCAATCGCCGGGGCGACCTTGTGGGACACCATGTTGAGCGGATGGTTGAAGGGCGTGATGGCGGAGATGACGCCCACGGGCTCCCGCTTGGTGAAGATCTTGCGGGGCTTGCCCTGCGGTGTGAGATCGCAGGAGAAGATCTGGCCGTCGTCGATGATGCAGAGCTGGCCTGCCAGTGAATAGACGTCACAGGCGCGGCCAACCTCGTAGAGCGAATCCTTCTTGGAGAGGCCGAGCTCGAGCGTGATCAGGTCCGAGAGCTGATCCTTCCGTGAACGGATCAGTTCGGCGGTGCGGAACAGGATCTGCTGGCGCTCATAGCGGGTGAGCTTCGGCTTGTAGTTGCGGGCGATCTCGAAGGCCTGCGCGGCGTGTTTGGCCGTGCCTGCGGGGACGGTGCCGATGATCTCATTGGTGTAGGGGTATTGCACGGGGACGACGCCCTCGGCATCGACCTTCTTGCCGCCGATGCGCATCGATTCCCGGATGACGGGGCGCTGTGTTGCTGCGACGTTCATCTCAATTCTCCACGATATGGTTGCAGCCCAGGGCGAAGGCATCGAAATTGCGGAGCGCTGCAGGGGCGTTTCTGAATTTGCGGTTGGCAATGACCGGGATTTCCTGCTCGGTGAGGCCGCCATGCGAGCGCAGCGGTTCGTTGAGCCCCGAGAGATCGTGCTTGGACGCCGAGGTGCCGAGCACCTTGGAGCCCTTGGGGCCGCCGGAGGCCACGATGACGTCTCCCATGCGGTCCTCCGGCAGCTCGAAGCGGGCGCAGCCTTCGGCCTTGTCGAGCACCGCGTCGATGCCGGGCTGGCTGGCGATCACCGCCATGATGTCCTTCACGTCCGGACCATAGGCATAGACGGTGGCGAAGCTGCCCAGCGCGCCGTGATGGACGACATAAGGATCGGTAATGGGCAGGATGACCTTGGTCTTGCCGGCGCCGAACTTCGCGTCCAGCACGTCCTGCAGGTAGAGCACATCCGGCTCGCCGTTGGGGAGATGCTTGTCCTTCATGCCGTGGTCGGCGACGATGACGATGATGGCGCCTTGCTGATCGAGTTCGCCCAGGTACTTGTCCATCATCGCGTAGAAGCGGTTCGCCCCTTGCGAGCCTGGTGCATATTTGTGCTGCACGTAATCGGTGGTGGAGAGATACATGAGGTCCGGCTTCATGCTGTGGAGCAGCTTGACGCCTGCTGCGAAGACGAATTCCGAGAGCTCTGCCGAATAGACGTCCGGCACGCCCATGCCCACGAGGGCGCATGCATCCGCGATGCCGTTGTCCTTCAGGTTCACCTTGCCGGCCTTCTCGGAGGAGAAGGCGACCGCCGTGCCGTCAAAGACGAGGCCCTTGCCGAGGAGGAGGCGGAGCTTGTCCTTCGCCGTCACCATGGCGATTTTCGCACCCGCCTTCTGGAAGGCCTCGAAGATGGTGGGGGCGCGGAGCCATTTGGGATCATTCATCATCGTTTCCTGGCCCGTGGCCGGATCGATGAGGTAGTTGCCACAGATGCCGTGGACTGAGGGCGGACGGCCGGTGACGATCGAGAGGTTGTTCGGGTTGGTGAAGCTCGGGATGACCGAGTGGCCGCGGCGGTTCTCACCCTTGGCGATGATGCGCTGAAGGTTCGGCATGAGGCCCTGCTGCATGGCGATTTCCATGTAGGCGGGCTCGCTGCCGTCACAGCAGATGACGGTCAAGGGGGCTGAGGGCCAGTTGTAGCTGCGGCCGTTGACGGTGACGGTTTTCATGTGGGTCTCGCTTCACTTTCGTTTCGATTCCTCTCCCCCGCCGGGGGAGAGGGAAGGGTGATGGGGTGGTGCAGCACGGGAACTGCCAGACGGGAGTGCGTGGCCGGCACCCCCTCACCCCTGCCCTCTCCCCCACTGCGTGGGGGCGAGGAATAGACTTGCTTATCCTTCCAACGGTGACAGGTCGGTGACCCTCATCT